>CANPYA010000052.1 GCA_947587565.1 uncultured Bacilli bacterium
CTTCAACATATATATCATACCATATCTTTTTATATTTTTGTATTGTTTTCATCACCTCAAATCTAATACACAGCATTAAATTATTAAAATTTGCATTATTATTTATTAAATTGATTAAGATATCTAAATTAGGGTCACAAGAATATTGAGATAAAAATTTACTTAACTTTTTTAAAAATTCTAGAGCATTATCATAATTTATCGGTAGAATTATATGATTGTTTAGATAATTATTTAAAATATTAAAAGCTTTTTTCTCATTATTTAATTGCTTTTTTATTTCAAAATGTATAGCACTTTCTAATCTCTTTTTAAAATAATTTTCAAAATTGCCCATATTTTCTTGGTATTCTTCTTTAACAATATTTATAACATTTATTATTAATTCATTTGTAATAGTTATCCAATCATATTTTAATATTATATCAGTTATTATAGGTATTAAATTATTATATAATTCTTTATTGCTAAGTTGTTTAATATTCTTTTTCATAATAATTTCACCTACCCTTTGTGTGCTTATTATTGTAAATCTTTAAAAAACTATTTGTCAACTACCATGTAATAAATTACATGGCTTGTCTTGGTGCTGGAAGCATATTTCGTGAGTAAACTCACCTTATTATCTTAAATTTTCCAATCATTTATTTGTTTGTTCTTCTATTTTTTATTCATTATTTTTTGTTTACTTCTTATATATTTTGGCAAAAATTACGTATTTTTGCCTGCGACAATAAATTGTCTCTGAATCCTGAAAGGATTTACGTGCTGAAGCACGTGGCCTGAACCAATTGCTGAAACTTCGGGTCAAGAAATTTAACCATAGAAAAACTACACTTTTTATCGTGTAGTTCTTATCTTACATACCTAAAGAACCAGGTAGACTTTGTTCTATGCTCATAATATCTTGAATTAAATTTAATAAATTTTGATTATTTTGTAATTTTTCCATCATACTATTATAATCATTTTCAGTCATATCTTCTAATTTAATGTAATTAGATGTACTAAATTCTGTAACCTTATTAATATCTTTTTCTTTATATGTAGCATTTAATGTTAAATCTACATCTGCTTCTGGTACATTTATTCTTAATTTTAAGGTTCCTGCACCATCATTATCAGAAAGAATTAATTCCATTGTTATTCCTTCAGCTTCGGCACTTATTGTAATATCTGTACTATTACCTTGTTTAGTTATTTGGAAATTTAATGTTGTATCTTCATAATTAATTTTTAATTCCATATTATTTTCCGTATTAGTAAATGTACCAACTTTAGTATTAGAAACTAAAATATCAAAGGTATCTTCGGCACTTTTATTTAACGCTAAAGTTTCATCAACACCGGCACCACTTATTTTAACATTAGCCATTTCTAATTTATCATTCTTTTTATTAACATAAATATTGCTTTCTAAAGTTCTGTCATCTTTTTCAATACTTGACTTTGCATCAGTTAAGTTAGTTTTTAATTCACTCATTTCTATTTCAGCAACATTAGCTAAGGCTTTTAATAAGGCTTCATCATTTAACATACCATCCATTAAAGCATTCTCAATTTCATATATTTGATCACCATTTAATTTTAAAGTATGATTATAAACTGCTACTTCACTTCCTAAAACTGTTATTTTTTCTTCAGTTTTAGTAAAGTATTCTTCTTTTAAACTACTCTTTATTATTTTAGCCATTTCAGTAATAATAGTATCATAATCTGTAGTATCGGTTACATTCCAAATTTCACTTAAGGCATCATCTTCATATAATTTAATTGGTCGATTATATAAATCTTTAACATTACCATAAATACTATTGTTATTTACGAGTAATTCTCCATTTATTAAATTACCATTATTATATTTAGCACCAACACTGGCATAAATTTTTTTATCTTTCGCACTTGCTTCGGCATTAACTGTTAATTTTAATTTATTTAAAATATTCGCTAAAGCTTTCATATCACTATCATTAGTTTTTAAATTTAAAGACAATTCCATTTCACTACCTAATACATCTTTAACTTCTTTATTAACTGTGCCAACATTTTCTTTTAAAGCATCTGCAAATTCATCAATAGTCTTATAATAAATATTTTGGGTTTTGTGACCATTAAAGTAGAAGAATACTCCAATACCTATTAAAAATACGATTATGACTCCTAAACCAATTAATAATGGGGTTTTACTTCTCTTTTCTTCCATAACTGGACCATTATCAAATCCTCCAGCTATATTGCTAGGATTCGTTCCTATTGAACTATCAATATTTGTTTGAACTACATTAGTTGGATTATTTTCAACTCCCGTTACATTACTAGGAGTTGTTCCTATCGAATTATCGATATTTTCTTGAGTTATCTTAGATGGATCATTATTGAATTCTTGATTCAACTTCCACACTTCCTTATCTTATAAATAATATACCATAAAATTAATTAATATACTAGTAAAAAAACTTACCAATTATGATAAGTTCTATTTATTTTTGATAAAGAAAGCATAATATTCTTCAAAAGTTATGCCAGTTTCATGAATGTATTTAGCAACATCTTCCCCAACATAACGATAATGCCAAGGTTCATATTTATAACCAGTTATATATTCTTTATCTTTGGGATATCTTAAAATAAAGCCATATTTATAAGAGTTTTCTTGAAGCCAAGCATATTCTTTTGAATTTTCAAAATGGGCACTTGATGAAGATGTATTGATATCAGAAGCTAAACCAGTTTGATGTTCAGAATATCCTGCCCTGGCAGAAAAAGTATCGGCAGCTTCTTTACCATCTCTAGCTACGTAATTATTATACAATATATTTTGCGTATCATAACTTCTGTATGCCGAAATATTAAATAAAGTTATATTATCTAAAGCGGCCGCATCAACCATTTCTTTAAAATGTTCATACGCTATCGGATTCATATATCGATAACCTTTATTATGATTATATTTATCATCCATTTCCACTAAATCAGGAACATAATCACTACCAAGTTTATTATATTTATTAACAATTAGTAAATAACCATCATCTAAATTACTAGGTACCTCATTAGTATAAAATTCGTAATCAATGTTGGCATTAACACATCTTACTACTTCTTCCATACTTTTAGTGGGATTGGCTTTTAAATAAGCAAGATAACGGTCTAGGTTAGCATCAATAAAATAATATTCTTTTCGGAGTTTAGCTTCATCTGAATTATCGATTGGTGTATCTCCTTGTTCATTATCTTTATTTGGCTTTTCTACTTCACTTGGTTTATTATCATTTGTCATATCATTATTATCTCCTTTAAAAAATTTATATGCGGTAAATCCACCAATTAGTACAATTCCTAAAGTTAAGACAATAACTAATAATAATCTTCCTATTCTTACTTTTGATTTTCTTTTCATTATTTACCTCTACTTCAATAATATATCTGTTTCTTTCATTTCTTCAGGGATCGCAATATCCATGTACTCAAGTATGGTTGGAGCTACCATTGTTAAATCACCATACTCTTTTAATTTAACATTTTTATCGACAATAATAAATGGCACTTTACTTAAAGTATGCGTGGTAACTTTATTACCATTCTCATCTAACATAATATCGGCATTACCATGATCCGCTAGAATAATAACTTTATAGAAATTTTCTTCGGCTTTTTCCATTATTTTATTAAGACAAATATCCACCGCCATACAAGCCCTTACGGTTGCTTCAAAATTGCCAGTATGCCCCACCATATCGGGATTAGCAAAGTTGAGAAGAATAAAATCATAATCTTGACTCATACAATCGATACATTTTTTAGTAACATCAACGGCACTCATTTCTGGTTTTAAATCATAACTAGCTACTTTAGGGGAAGGAATATGAAAGGCACTACATTTATTTATCTTACCATTATATCCTCCATCAAAGAAATAAGTAACATGGGGAAATTTTTCAGTCTCCGCAATTCGTGCTTGGGTTAAATCTAACTTTTCTAAATATAACCCTAAAGGATTAGTTATTACAGGTTCCGGAATAAAGTTATTTGTTTTAATATCTTTATCAATAGGAAGAAAACTATAAACTTCTAAATTATCCATTCTATAAGCATTAAACCCAGCAAATTCTAAATTAGTGAAAGATGAAATAATTTGTTTAGCCCGATCAGCTCGATAATTTAACCAAATTAAGACATCACCATTTTTAATTAAACCACTTTGATTCACTAAAATTGGATTTAAAAATTCATCCGTAATATTTTTTTCATACATTTGATTAATTGTTTTTTCAATA
Organism: uncultured Bacilli bacterium; assembly: GCA_947587565.1. Lineage (GTDB taxonomy): Bacteria > Bacillota_I > Bacilli_A > RF39 > UBA660 > SIG200. Next base: position 4,278 of record CANPYA010000052.1, read on the forward strand.
TTGGTAGTATTAACTCCAACACCTCTCGTAACTAAATCATAATATATTTTAGTTCGGTCATAATTTTTATCTCTATCCATGGCATAATAACGGCCACAGATAGTGGCAATATCCCCAACTTTTTTAGCTTTTATTGCTTCCGCAACTTGAGAAATATATTTATAAGAGGAATGCACTGAAGTATCTCTACCATCAGTTATTAAATGAAAATGAATTTTTTTAAAGCCATTTTTAACTAAAATATCATATAAATTAAGAAAATCATCAATTCCGGCATGAACATTACCATCACTACATAACCCCATTAAATGAATATCTTTATCTTTACTTTCTAAAAGTTTATTAAATGTTGCATTTTCTAAAACATTACTCTTTAAAAAATCATCAACTAAAGTTTCATTTTGCTTTAAAAGGCGACCTGCCCCAATTGTAGAGTGTCCTGTTTCACTATTGCCAAATTGGCCTTCATGTAAACCAACTGCTTCTTCAGAGGCCGTTAAAATAGAATGCGGATATTCTTCCCATAACTTATTAAAGCAAGTCATATTAGCTTCTTTAATCGCGTTTCCATAGCTTTCTTCTCTTAAACCAAAACCATCTAAAATAATAGTTAATATTTTTTTCATAGTTTTTTCACCTTATCTATATTATAGTATAATGAAGTTAAAATTACAATTGTGTTAATCGTTAAATTTTATATTAGTAACAGTTGTTTCTAACAAATAAAAAGAGGTTTGAACCTCCTACTTATTTAAAACTTCCGAATGTGTACCAGTATTTACTAATACTAATATAAGTTGTTCTTCTTCATACCTATAAACTAACAACCAATTTGGTTCTATATGGCATTCACTACAATTTTTATAATATTTATCATCAATTAGTTTATGATTACGATACCTTGAGTCCAACTCTTCATTATTAGCTAATTTTTCAATAATATTAAACATTTTATCGATATTTTTGTTTTGCTTAATTACTCTTTTTAATGCCTTTTTAAAGGTATTAGAATATTTAACTTCATATTTAGTCATCAGATAGTAATGCCTTTCTTAATTTATCCATATCTCTATAACCCTTAGCATTAACTTTTCCACTTATTATATCTTCTGCTTCTTGTAATGCTTTTATAGTTTCCTTACTAGGAGTTGGATTAACTACTTCAAAAGGAACGCCATTTCTTTTAACAACTTGGGTTAATGCCATATTTATAAAAGTACTCATATTTAAACCTAAGTCTTTTAGAATTGCTGTAGCTTCTTTTTTTATTTCTGAATCAACATTAATATTAATTGCACTTGTTAAACTAGCCATTAAATAATCATCTCACTTTCTATAAAAAGAATATCAAATTTTATATTAAATGTCAAGTTGTTAACTACGAATTAGCAACATATCATCTATTAATATTATATGTACAAACTATTTATTTATTCGCTATTTATTACTTCTTGCTTTTTTATTTTTTAAAAATAAACATCCTACTAATAATAGAAATGCTACTACAATGCCACCAATAATAATTGAATAATAGTTGGAAAAATCACTTTTATTTTCTTTAACATCTTTTTCTTCTTTTAATTCTTCTTGATTATCCATATTATTTTCTTCTTCATTTTGATTATCCGGTATAATTTCTTCAATACTTTCTCTCGTAACATTTAAAACATAAATACTTTCAGATTTATCTTCCGCTGTTACTTTTATTTCGATTAAATTACTGCCTTCATTTAAAGTTACTTCTTTATCATATTTAACTGTAGCTTTAGAATTATCGGCAGTGGCTTTTAAAGATATTTTTTCACATTCACTTGGAACACTTAATTCATAATAATAATTATCTTTTTGAAAATCAATAGTATAATTTTCTATTTCTAAAGATTTTAAATTACTATTACCAGATTTAGTTGTAGTTGTTGTCGTTGTGGTAGTGCTTCCTGTACTTGTATTCGTTTTAGGCTCGGTAACATAAATAAATCCCATTAGATAAAGACCACTTTGTTCACCTGAACCAATTCCTTTACTTCTATTTCCTTCAGTTTTACCTTCGCCACTTCCTTTATTTTCAACAACATACATAGTTTCATCAGATACTGATACAACAAATGCTACATGCCCATAATCATAAAAACCAGAATAAACCGCAATAGAATTAGGTTTTGCTTCACTTCCTACTTGATATCCAGCATTAGCAGCATTTTTATACCAATTAACAGCATTACCCCAACCAGGAAGAGCAATACCAAGTCTATCATAAGCTTCTTGCCAAGCAACTCTTGTACAAGGAGTACTAACTACTCCATTAAACGTTTGAGTTTTAGGATAAGGATTGGAAGCTCCTAAACAAATAATTGGAAATGTTAATAACACAATTAAAGTTAATATTTTCTTTTTCATTTTTACCACCTATCACAAACTAGATTATATTCTTCACATAATTTTTCTGATAAAAGACCCGCTTCATATTTGCCATATTCACCGGAACCAGGAAAAACTACTGTTATAGAGCCATTTAGAGCACTAGAAATTTCTTTATCTAAACCATTTCTTACACTTTTCATTTGATTATATAAAGTTGGAAAAGCTTTTTCACTAACAGTTATATATTCATATTGATAACTAACTGCATGATTTTCATTATGACTTGGATATGGACTACCAACACTTGTTGAAAAAATAACTCCTTTATATGTTTTATTTTTTATATTATTTAATATTGTTTTAGCATTATTTTCTTTATTGATATCAAATTCTAATTTATCAAAGGCAGCATACCATTCATTTATTCTCAAATCTAGTCCTTGACTAGCAGGGTCGTCTTCTTCCCAAGAAAGTTCAATACGACTTTTGCCAGCAAGGTTTGGAAATATATCACCTAAATTATTAATAAAGTAATAACCAGTTGGTCTTCTAAAATTTGTATAATCAATAGAAACTGTTGGATAATCATTTAAATTTATTTTATCTATTGTAGATGCTACTTTTTTATTACTAGTATTATTAGATGGTTTAGTAGTCGTCGTTGTTGTAGTTGTACTACTTGTCTTTTTCTTTTCCCAATTGGCTTTTAATACTAAATTACTTGTTACTACATTTTCAAAATCATATTCTTTATCATCTAAAGTCCAATTTAAAAATTTATAGCCATCTCTCGTTGGATCTTCTGGTTTAACTAAGACTTCTCCCTCTTTAACTGTAACAGGGCTTACTGAACTACCTCCATTAGAATTAAAAATAACTCGATATTCACTTATTTCTATATCTTCATTGTTATCTTCTTTATTTACTTCTGTATCTTTTAAATCAACATCTCTTACCATAATTAAAGAGCCTCCGATAAGAATAACTGCAACAGTTAAAAAGACAACACCAATAAAAACTTTGCTTTTGGATAATTTCATACTAACCACTTTCCCTTAACTAATTGTATTATACTTTTTTAAGAATAAAACTACAAGTATATTTTAAATAAAAAAGTAAAAACTATTTATCTAGTCTTTACTTCTTCTTTAGGCCTATCTAAATTAATTAATTGCAATTTTAAACTAGCCATTTCTTTTAAACAAATATTTATTTCATATTTATTCCGACAATTGACTTGAGATGCAAGTAAAATGTTTAAATAAGCTTTTAATTTATTTTCCTTTATTATATTAAGTTCCATACCTTTTAAAACTAAAAGTCTTAACATATTCCATGTTTCATAAAAAATAACAGCATTATTTTTAATATATTTAAGATGTAAATATATATTTTTTAAAATTAATTTTTTAATATCATCTTCATTATCTACCGAATAATATAATTCATCATCATCGATATTATCATCTTTATAACTTGCTAAGAATTCAAGTTCTGTAAGCATTTCATTATCATTTGTACTCATAGCAAATTTTTCTAAATATTCATTAAAATTTATAATCATTAAAATCCCCCCTCACTTAAGTAAAAAGAAAGCCGTTTGGCTTTACTTTATAACATAAATATAATAAATGATATAACAAAGAATAAAACCCCTAAAACATAAGTTGCCCGAGTAATAAATAACTCTAAACCTCTTTCTTTCATATTTTGAAATAATTCTTGATTACCACCAGTAATAATTCCTGCTGAATCAGTTGCTTTGTTGCCTTGTAATAAGACAATTGCAATTAATAAGACAGATACTACTAGTAAAATATTTTCTAAAACTTCAACCATTATTCTTCCCTTTCTTTTATCGCTTTTTCAAGTTCACTTCTTGTCATCTTGGTATAGCCTTTTATTTTTAATTCTTTAGCTTTTTCTTTTAAGTCATCTAATGAAGTATTATCTTCTTCATTATCTTTTTTTACTTCAAAATCAATATCCCCATTATTAACAATGTATTCAATTTGTTCTTTAGTAATTGTTTCATATTTCATTAAAGCATCACTTAGTAACATTATTAAAGCCTTATTATTTGAAATTATTTCTTTTGCTTTTTCATAACATTCTTCAATAATCTTTCTCGTTTCTCTATCGATTTCTAAAGCAACTTGATCACTAAAGTTTTTACTTTTACCATAATCTCTTCCTAAGAAAACACTACCTTGTTGTTCTTCATATTGCATTGGTCCTAAATCACTCATACCA
>CANPYA010000053.1 GCA_947587565.1 uncultured Bacilli bacterium
ACTTCACTAAATTCATTATAAACACTTTCATAATTACTTAAATATTTACTTTCCATTTTACTAAAAGGAATAACTAAATAATCGTATTTCTTTTTGGTATTATTATAATATTTATAAGAATAATTTCCTTTATCTTTATTATAATAACGATATGTATAGTTTAAATCAGCCCCAATATTATCAATTTTAATGGTGGTGGTATCTTTTTCACTATCGACTGTTTTGGTAATATCTAATGTGGCAAACATACCAACTGTACCAACTTTTCTAACCCAAGCTTGTTCAGCACCCATTTGATTGGAAATAAAATTTCCAAAAGAGTAGAAGACTACCGTATCATCAATCCATTCCCAAGGTTCGATACTATGGGAATGGGTACCTAAAACGATATCGACACCATTGTCCGCTAAAAGCTTAGCTTGATTTCTTTGGGTTTCGGTAGCGGTTTGTTGATATTCAACACCCCAGTGCATAGCGACAATTAACACATCAACTTTATCACGAACCGCCGCAATATCGGCTTTAACTTTTTCTTCATCAAAAGTATTAGCTAAGTATGGTTCTTTATCAAGTTAGGCTTGACGACTAGCCACAGCATTAGTGGCATTATAAGTATAATTTAACATGGTATAAGTAATCCCATTGGCATTCATTATTTTATGTTCATCACTTTTTTCTTGACTCGTTGCCATACCTGTTGCTAAAATTCCTTCTTTTCCTTCCCACCAGGAGGCACTAACTTTAGCCCCCGTTGCACCCATATCCATGGAGTGATTAGAAGCTAGAGAAACTAAGTTAAAACCGGCATCAAGCATGTTTTGACCAAAAGCACTTGGAGTATTAAAACTAGGGTAACTTTGAAGGCTAGAAGTACTATCAAAAACTGTTTCTTGATTATAATATTTAATATCATAATCTTTTAATTTATCTTTGGTATAAGTTAGCATATCACTAAAATCATATTCCCCAGTGGCCTCATTATAAGCTGCTTTATAAACGGCTGTATGAATTAAACCATCGCCGGTCGCAATTAAACTCGCTTTATAAGTCTTTATCGGTTCTTCTTTCGGTTTAGTTAAATTTGGAAGCGGACTATCTAGATTAGCGACACTATCACTTCCAAAAAAGTTAAAACAGACAAAACCAATTAAAACCACTAATAAAGTCGAAACTAATAAAAGTCTTCTTTTCGCTTTTTTCTTTAATCTTCTGGCCATTATTTAAGCACCTCATATACTTCTTCAGGCTTTTTCTCCGCCCGCATTCCATGATTAGGAAGTAAATGCATATGATAATGTTTAATCTTTTGACTATTACCATAATTTATACAGACACTTAATTCTTTAGCATTTAACCTTTCCATAATATGATTTATATATTTTTTAGCAACCTTATTAATATGAATAACTAAATCATCAGGTATATCCATTAAAGAATCATAATGTTCTTTAGGAATAATTAAAGTATGACCATCAACATTAGGATAAGCGTCCATAATAACTATAACTTTATCATCTTCATATAGTTTAAAACTAGGAACTTCTCCTTTCACAATTTTACAAAATAAACAATCCATTTTACTCACCAACTTCATTATAGCACATAAGGATTAAAAGAAGAATTGTCAATTGACAAATTTGTAAATTTTGTGTATATTATTAATGCATAAAACGAAATTATGCAGAGTTATTAAACTCATAAAAAAGCGAGCGATTCCGGCTGTTTAACAGGAACTTAAAAAAGCGAGCGATTCCGGCTGTTGACAGGAACTTAAAAAAGCGAGCGATTCCGGCTATAAACAGGAACTTAAAAAAGAGACTAGAGAGCACACTCTAGTTTTATTTTCAAAATTAATGTAAAGAAAAGGAGCGAAGATAGTATGAAAAAGAAATTAATATTAGTTAAAATTGATAAAAAATATTGTGATTATTTGCGTAAATATGATAATAAAGTACCATTTAATTATGACAAGAAAGAAAATAGACCATTTGTTGGTGTCTTATTCAGTATAGAAAAATGCAAATATTTTGCCCCTTTATCTAGTCCAAAAGCAAAGCATTTAAAGTTAGTTAATAAAATTGATTTTTTAAAAATTGATCATGGTAAGTTAGGAGCAATTAATTTTAATAATATGATACCTGTAACTGAAGATAATATTGTTAAAATTGACTTAAATCAAAAATTAAAAGATAAAGATGAAAAGAAATATTTAAAACTTTTAAATGAACAAATATATTGGTTAAATCGTAATTCCAATTTAATTTATAATAAAAGTATAAATTTATATAATAAATATAATGATGGTAGTTTAAATAAGAATGTTATGTTAAGATGTTGTAACTTTAAATTACTTGAAGAAAAATGCTTAAAATATAATAATAAATCTAAAATAAAATCATAAAACCTTTTTTAGATTTTTTTCCATATATTGAAAAACTATTGATTATTTGATAGAATTAATCTGGGTGATGAAATATATGGACAGAACAAGTGTGTTTAATGTAGCGGCTTTAAGACAAGAGTTAATTTTAATCACTTTAAATGAAGTAATTGAAAGTTTGGAAAAGAAAGGCTATAAAGCGGAAAATCAACTAGTTGGTTATTTATTAACGGGTGATGTAACATATATTTCTAGTTTTGAAGGGGCTAGAGAAAAGATGAAATCTTTAAAAAGAGAAGAAGTTTTACTAGCGTTAATTAATTCTTACGAAGGTAAATAATGCGTTATTTAGGGTTAGATTTAGGAACAAAATCTTTAGGTATTAGTATTACGGATAAAACGAATACGTTAGTTAGTCCTTTAAAAGTATTAAAGTTTAATACGGAAGATTATGGGAGTGTTATTCCGGAACTTTTAGAGATAGTAAATGATAATAATATTGGTTTAATTGTATTGGGGCTACCTAAAAATATGGATGGTAGTGTTGGCTTTGCGGGAGAAAGAAGTTTAAAATTTAAAGAATTATTAGAGAAAAATAATTTAAAAGTCGAGTTATTTGATGAAAGACTTACGACAAAAGAATCAGAAAATTTAATTCATCTTAATAATGAAAATGTTAAAAATACGAAGAATAGAATAGATGCCATCGCGGCGTCAATTATCTTAGATGATTATTTGAGGAAGTGTAAGAATGTTAGTGAAAAATAAAAAAGGTAGTGAAAGAGAATTTAAACTACTATTTAAATTAGAAAAGAATAAAGAAAGTTATTTAGTTTATCAAGACCAAATTACAAGTAAAATCTATAGTGGTAAAAGAATAAAAGATACTTTAAAACCAGTAGATGAAGAAGAAATAAAAATGTTAAATAATATATTAGAAAGAATAAATGGGTAGGTAGTATGCGTAAAAAGAATAAAAAAATATTAATTATCTTAATAAGTATTTTAGTGGTCATTCTAATAATGATTGGGTTATATTTTTATGGTTTAACTAGTGTTTCTAAAAATAGTGAAGAAGTTACTTTTACAATTACAAGAGGGACTGGTAAAAGAGAAATAATTAATGATTTATATGAAGCGAAGTTAATTAAAAGTAAAATAGCAGCGACTATATATGTCGGATTACACCGGAATTTAATTATGCAAGCGGGGACTTATACTTTAGATAGAAGAGATAGTACCCAAGATATTATTAATAAAATTAGTATTGGGGATGTCTTAGATGATAGTATTAAAATTACTTTTATTGAAGGGAAAAGAGTAACGGATTATATTAAACAAATAACGGATAAGTTTGACTACAGTGAAGAAGATATCTTAAAGGTCTTAGAAAATCCCGAATACTTAAAGAAATTAATTAATAAATATGATTTTTTAGATGAAAGTATTCTAAATAATGATCTATATTATAGTTTAGAAGGTTATTTATTCCCAGCCACTTATATCTTTGCTAAAGATAGTAGTATTGAGGCAATTTTAGAAAAAATGCTTGATAAATCCGAAGAAGTGTTAGATAATTATATTACTCGCATTAATGCATCTGGTTATAGTGTTCACGAAATATTAACAATGGCCAGTATTATTGAAAATGAAACGATGCAAAAAGAAGACCGGGCGGTAGCGAGTGCTGTTATACATAACCGGTTAAATAGAAATATGAGTTTAGGAATGGATGTTACGGCGTATTATGGCGCAAGAAAAGCCTTAAATGAAACGCTTACGACAGAAGACTTAAATGCCGATAATGCATATAATACAAGGAATACAAGTTTTATTGGTTTACCGGTAGGACCTATTAGTAATCCGAGTGCTTCTTCAATTGAAGCCGCTTTAAACCCAAGTTCCGATACTTATTTATATTTCTATGCTGATAAGGGAGGTAAATTACATTTTGCTAATACCTATGAAGAATTTCAAGGTTTAATAGCAGAATATAGTTAGGAGTAATATGAAAGAATTAATATTAGAAATGGAAGATTATGCTCAAAAGAAAAATGTACCCATAATTGAAAAGAAATCAATTGCGTTTATTATGAAGTATATTAAAGAGCATAATGTTAAAAATATTTTAGAGATTGGTTCAGCAATTGGTTATTCCGCAATTTTAATGGCTAGTGCATCAAATGATGCCTTTATTACCACTATTGAAAGAGACGAAGAAAGATATATGGAATGTCTTAAAAATGTTAAAAGATGTGGTTTAGATAAAAAGATTAATGTCGTATTTCAAGATGCTTTAGATGTTAATTTATCGGAAGATGTTAAATATGATTTAATATTTATTGATGCGGCCAAAGGTCAATATACTAAATTTTTTGAAAAATATAAATATTTCTTAAAAAGTGATGGGGCAATTATTACAGATAATTTAAAATTTCATGGATATGTAGGTAAAAGTGATAAAATAGAAAGTAAGAATTTAAGAGGGTTAGTAGAAAAAATTGAAAATTATATTGACTTTCTTAAAGATAATCCCGAATTTGATACTAAATTTTATGATATTGGGGATGGACTATCTGTAAGTGTTTGGAAAAATGCTAAATAAAAATTTTATAGTTACAATAAATAATATTAATGATATTCAAAAATTAAAAGAATTAGGAATTAATTACTATGCTTGGCCAATTAAAGACTTTTGTGTAGGTTATCCTAATACTTTTTTAATTAGTGATATACCAAATAGTGAATTAAATAATAGTTACCTATATATAAATAGAATTTTAGATAATAATGGTTTAGATAAATTAAAAGAATTAATTAAAGATATACCAAATGTTAAAGGAATTATTTTTGATGATTTAGGGGTTTTAGAAATTATTAAAGAATTAAATGTCGAAAAAATCTTATATTTAAGTCATTTTAACTGTAATAAAGAATCTATTAAAATATATTTAGAATATGTTGATTCGGTTATTGTTAGTACCGATATAACTAAGGAAGAAATTAAGAGTATTATTGAAGATGTTAAGGGTAAATTAACTCTCTTTGTTTTAGGTTATGTTGGAGCCATGTATTCAAGAAGATTACTTATTAATAATTATGCTTTATATCACCATATCGAAAAAGAAAATCCTTTATATATTGATTCTTTAGGTCATAAATTTATGTTATATGAAAATGAATATGGAACTTATTTTTATCATTTACCTTGTTTTAATGGTTTAGAATTACTAGATTTAAATGCAAAATATTTCTTTATTAATGGGGCTTTTTTAACCGTAGATGATATTGAAAATTTCTTAAATAATGAAAGTACTATAGAATCTGACAAAGGATTTTTAGAAACCGAGACTATATATAAATTGAAAGGAGATAAGGAATGACCGAGTTACTTGCTCCTGCTGGAGATATTGAAAGATTAAAGATTGCTCTTTTATATGGGGCTGATGCCGTTTATATTGGGGGTAAAGATTATAGTTTAAGAGCGAATGCCAAGAATTTTAGTCTTGAAGAAATAGAGAAAGCCATAAAATTTGCCCATAATTTAGGTAAAAGAGTTTATGTGACAGTTAATATTGTCTTTCACGATCAAAATTTAAAAGATTTAGATAAATATTTACAGGCATTAAAAGATATCGATGTTGATGCCGTTATCGTTAGTGATATTGTCGCGGTTAAAATGGCTATTAAAACGGGTTTAGATGTTATTTTATCCACCCAAGCAAGTACCCTTAATTATGGAGCAGTATCTTTTTGGCAAAGCTTAGGAGTTAAAAGATTTGTTTTAGGAAGAGAAGCCACTAGAGAAGATATTATTAGAATAAAGAAAGAAACTAATGCGGAATTAGAATGTTTTATTCACGGGGCGATGTGTACGAGCATCAGTGGTAAATGTGTTTTATCTAATTATTGTACGGGTAGAGATTCTAACCGCGGGGGATGTGCCCAAATATGTCGGTGGGTCTTTAAAAATTGTGATGGTTTTAGTCCGGATTTTACTTTAATGAGTAAAGACTTAAATATGATAGATTATATTGAAGATATGATAAATATTGGGGTAAGTTCTTTTAAAGTGGAAGGAAGAATGCGTTCGGTTTATTATATTGCCACCGTTATAATGTGTTATAGAGAAATTATTGACCGAATTAATAACCATACTTTAACCGATATAGATAAAAAATATTATGCGAAAGTACTTGATCGGGTAGCGAATAGAGATACAACACCGCAATTTTATCAAGCATTCCCGGGACCAAACGAAAGTTATTTTCAAGACCGCTTAGAAGTAAGTAATCAAGACTTTTTAGGTATGGTTTTAGATTATGATAAAGATAAACATATAGTTAAATTGGAAGAGCGAAATTATTTTCAAAAAGGCGATATTGTCGAATTTATTGGTCCTAATTTAGAACCAATTACATATACTATTAATAAAATTATTGATGAAGATGGTAATGTGGTAGAAGTAGCAAGACATCCCCAAATGATTGTCTATTTAGAAGTACCGGAAATATTACCAAAATTTGCAATGATGCGTATGAAAATAATTGACAAAAATAATCTTTTATAGTATTATTTTGTAAGTCATACAAAAGGAGAGATTTTTGATGAAAAAAGAAGATTTATTCGAACTAACTGCTGAAGGATATTTAGAGTTAGAGACTGAATTAAATGAACTAAAAAATGTAAAAAGAAAAGAAGTGATCGTGGCTTTAAAAGAAGCAAGAGCTATGGGTGACTTATCAGAAAATGCTGATTATGACGCAGCAAGAAATGATCAAGCCCAAATTGAAGCCCGAATTAAAGAGTTAGAATATAAATTAGAACATAGCAAGATTGTTGACAAAAGAAAGAAAGGCAATGGTGTTGGTATTGGTTCAGTAGTAACTATCAAAGATGATGATGGTGAAGAAGAAGAATATAAATTAGTTTCTTCAGTTGAAGCTGATCCATTCAATAATAAGATATCTGTTGATTCACCTATTGGTATTGCTATTAAAGGCCATAAAGTTGGCGATTCAGTTTTAGTTGAAAGTCCTAATGGTGGTTATCACATCGAAATAATTAATGTAGCCTAGTTGATAGGCTTTTTTTTATTTTAAATTACTTGTCAAGATAAAATAATTATATTATAATATACTAAGTTGAAAGAGGGAATATTTTTGAAAAACGTACATGAAATTGAAATTAAGATTGAAGGAAAAGAATGGACTGAAGCTTTAGATAAATCATTTAAAAAAGCTAATAAAGATGCTAAAATTGATGGTTTTCGTAAAGGGAGTGCTCCTAAAGAGGTTTATATTAAAAAATATGGTATTGAATCTTTATATCCTGATGCGGTTAATAATGCTGTCGGAGTTGCTTATAAAAAATTATTAGATGAAAATGATTTAGTACCAGTTATAGAACCTGCTGTTGATGTTATTGGTATTTCTGATGGATCAGTTATCTTTAAATTTACAATTATCACTAAACCAGAAATTAAATTAAGTAGTTATAAAAACTTAGGAGTTAAATGTGATAAAGTAAAAGTTACTAAAGAAGAAATTGCCCATGAAGTTGAACATTTAAGAGAAGATTTAGCGGAAGTTGTAATTAAAGAAAATGGTGAAATTGCCGATAAAGATACTGTTGTAATTGATTTTGATGGTTATGTTGATGGTAAAGCCTTAGATGGTGGTAAAGGGGAAAATTATCCATTAGAAATTGGTTCACATACATTTATTCCAGGTTTTGAAGAAGGTTTAATTGGTCATAAGAGTGGGGAAGAAGTTGAACTTAAATTAACATTCCCAGAAAATTATGTTGAAGATTTAAAAAATAAAGATGTTACTTTTAAAGTTAAAATTCATGAAGTAAAGACAAAAGTTTTACCAGAAATTGATAAAGAATTCTATGAAGATTTAGGATTAGAAGTTAAAACTAAAGAAGAATTTGAAAAAGAAGTAGAAAAGACTATTAAAGAAAGAAAAGAAGTTGAAGCTGAAGATAAATTTACTGAAGATTTATTACATGCCGCATCTGAAAAATTAGAAGTAGAAATTAATCCGGAAATAATCTCTGAAGAAGTTCATCGCATTATGGGAGATTATGAAAGACAACTTAAAATGCAAGGTATTGATATGGAACAATATTTTGCTTTAACAGGAACTACTCATGAAGATTTACATAAACAATTAGAACCTGAAGCTACTAAGAGACTTAAATATCGTTATGTTATTGAAGAAATAGCCGAAAAAGAAAA
>CANPYA010000054.1 GCA_947587565.1 uncultured Bacilli bacterium
TAACTATCATTTTCATTAAAGTCTAAATCTCGCATTAATATGAAATTTTTATTTTGATAATTATTTTGATCAATATTAACTGAATTACTTAGTCTTACTAAATCCTCTATATAATTTATTTGATATGGTGAATCTTCTGTTCCGCTGCCTTTAAATAAATTATCATAATAAAGATAACAATAAACACTTTGTTTTGTTTTAATTGTTATTCCGTTATTTCCACCATTATATGTTAAAGCATCAACACTATTACCATTTTTATCTACACAGCCACTTTTAATTCGATTTAAGGTATAACCATCTGTTGGAAATTTATTACTATCTGATTTTTGATATTCACCTGAATTATAATCACTTTCCACCATTATGGCTAGTCCACTTTTTTTTATATCTCCTTTTAATTTTACTTTTGGTAGTTCTTTATAAGCATGAGAATTATTTAATACTAAAAACATACTAGTTACTATTACTAATACTATACTTACTAACAATAATTTTTTATTTTTCTTTGTGTACTTCATATTCTTCCTCTACCTTTATTATGGAACAAAATATTATGTTTATTATCAATTTTTATTATATACTAATAACGTATATTTTTCAATCAATTTAAAACAGAATAAGTATTCTACCTATTCTGTTTTTATTATAAATTACCCCCCCCCGATTGTCAATTATTTTTGATACAAACTTAGTTTTTCTCCTTTAACTAAATAAGCTTTCTTAGCTAAAGTAAACATCGGAATATCGCTCAAAGAATCAGAGTATGCTTTATCTACCTTAACATTTTTAAATTGTTCATTAAAACGTTTAACTTTTTCTGCACCCTTACAATTAACCCCAATAATATGGCCTTTTCTCACATCATATTTCGTAGCAATTACATTTTTAATGCCTAAAGATTCACAAAATGGTTTAATTATAAAGTCAAAAGATGCCGAAATTATCACATCATTATCTTTTTTTTGCTCTAAATAAAACTTTTTAATATTTTTTTGATGTCTTAAAACATATTTATGCATATATTCATCAAAGTTAGATATATTTTTAACAAAGCTAAATAATTCACTTTTAACTAAACCTAAATTACTTTTCTTAAAAGCATATTTTAATCCTTCTTTAAAGCCTTTAAAGATACTTATGGTTACGATAAAAGGATGTCTTATTAAACTATATTTGATAAATTTAACTGATGAATCACCTTTAAAAATAGTATTGTCAAAATCATATATATTCATAGGTTACCCCCTTAAAGTAAAGTTTCTAATTTCTTCTAAATCAATACCTCTATCAACAATATATTCTTTATGCATTTTTAATTTCTTATGCATTAAATTTTTAGTCATGCGGACTTCTTCCGTTTCTTCCACATATTTTAACACATCTAGAACTAAATTGTAACGGTCAATTTTATTTTGGACCCGCATATCAAAAGGTGTGGTAATAGTTCCTTCTTCTAAATAACCATGAACATGGAAATTACGATTATGTCTGTTATAAGTTAGCTCATGGATTAAGTTAGGATAGCCATGGAAAGCAAAAATAACCGGTTTATCTAAAGTAAATAATTTATCGAACTCGGAATCCGTTAAGCCATGTGGGTGTTTATCACTACTTTGAAGACGCATTAAATCAATAACATTAATGACTTTTGTTTTAACATGCGGACAATATTCTTTTAAGATTTGGGCTGCTGCAATTACTTCTAAAGTTGGCGTATCTCCAGCACAAGCTAAAATAACATCAGCATCATTTGGTTTATTGGATGCCCAAGGAAATACTCCAATACCTTTGGTACAATGTTTAACAGCTTCATCCATACTTAACCATTGTAAACTAGGATGTTTACTTGCAATAATCACATTGATATAATCTTTCGTTTGAATACAATGATCAAATGTAGAAAGTAAAGTATTCGCATCAATTGGGAAATACATTCTAACTGTATCCGCTTTTTTTGTTGCTAAATGATTTAGAAAACCGGGATCTTGATGGGTATAACCATTATGATCTTGTTGCCAAATATGACTAGTTAAAACATAATTTAAAGACGCAATTGGAGCCCGCCATGGGAGTTCTTTGGATACTTTTATCCATTTAGCATGTTGACTTGCCATGGAATCAATTATTCTAATAAAGGCTTCATAACTATGGAAGAAACCATGCCTACCGGTAAGTAAATATCCTTCCAACATTCCTTCACATAAATGCTCGGATAAATAACTATCAAAAACATTACCCGTATTATCTAAAAATTCATCATTTGGTAAAATTTCCGCATTCCATTTTCTTTTAGTGGCATTAAAAACATAATTTAAACGATTAGATAAGGCTTCATCAGGGCCAAAAATTTTAAAATTATTTTTATTAAGTCTAACAATATCTTTAATATATTCACCTAAAACGCGCATATCTTCCGCTTTAGTTACACCCCTCGTAATATCTATTTTATAATTTTTAAAATCTGGTACTTTTAATGGTTTAAGAAGAGTTCCACCATTCGCATACATTGAAGCGCTCATTCTCTTTTTCCCCTTTGGGCAAAGACTTAAAATATCTTTATTTATTTCACCCTTATCATTTACTAATTCTTCAATATGATAACTTTTTAACCAATTTTCTAAGATTTTTAAATCACTTTCGGGTTTATTAAAAGAAACGGGTACTTGATGGGAACGGAATGTGCCTTCCACTTCTAAGTTTTCCACAATTTTAGGACCAGTCCAACCTTTTTTAGATTTTAAAATAATCATTGGATACATGGGTCTTACAAATTTTTTATTCTTTTTAGCATCACTTTTAATTTTATTTATTTTCGTAATCGCTTCTTCCATAGCTTCCGCCATTAGCTCATGATAATTTTCTTTATCTCTAACATCTACTACTATTGGATCATAGCCACAACCTTTAAAGAAATTAATTCTCTCTTCTTCACTAATTCTCGCAAAAACAGTGGGACTCGCAATTTTATAACCATTTAAATGTAAGATTGGTAAAACAATCCCATCTTTCTTCGGATTAATAAATTTATTCGCATGCCAAGAAGTTGCTAAAGGACCAGTTTCACTTTCACCATCCCCAATAACACAAGCGACAATTAAATCGGGATTATCTAAAACTGCCCCATAAGCATGGGAAAGACTATAACCGAGTTCCCCACCTTCATTAATAGAGCCAGGTATCTCGGGAGCCGCATGACTAGAAGATCCTCCGGGATAAGAAAAATGTTTAAATAATTTTTGAAGACCTGCTTCATCTTTCGTAAATTCCGGATAAACTTCCGTAAATGTGCCATCAATATAACTATTTGCCATCATAACTTGGCCACTATGACCAGGACCAGAAATATATAACATATTTAAATTATATTTCTTAATTATACGATTTAAATGTAAATAAATAAAATTTTGACCCGGAGCACTACCCCAATGCCCAACTAATTTTGATTTAATATCATCTAATGTAAGTTCTCTTTTTAGTATTGGATTATCTTTTAAATAAAGCATCCCTACAGCCATATAATTAACTAATCGAAAGTATTTATCCATTAATATTACTTCTTCTTTTGTTAAGACATTTTCCATACAATCACCTATTATTATTATACAATTTATTTACCAAGAAAAAAAGATATTTCCAAAATGACTTTACTTATTAATTTACACAAAAAAAGGAACACTATTTTTCAAATGCTCCCTTTAATTTTAATTATTTTTGTTCATAAGTACAACTATAACCTAAAGTAGTTTCAAAATAAGATTTAATTGTACTATAACTTTGGAAATTATTATTACCATATTTAGTATTAATATCATTTTCATTAACATCATTAGTTATAGTTAATGTTTTGTTATTACTATCTATAGTAGTTGTATTAGTATCTCCAGTAATATTATTAATAGTAATAGTACCATCAGTAGTTAATTTATTTACTGCATCATTAAATTCTGTTTCATCACTATAAGTAAATACATAAGTTTCTTTAGCAACTTTACCAAATGGGTTTCCAGTCGTATTAGCTATACCATAACGTCCTGTAAAGCTCATATTAACACTAGTTCCTGTTACTGTTTGAGGATTTGATGAACATACTAATTCACCTTTTAGTGGGAATTCTAATACTATTAAAGTACCATTAACTTCCACACTTTTACCATTTTCGTCAGTTACTTTCAATGCTACAGGATAAGTTCCAACAGTTTTTAAATTGTTAATAACTTCATCTTTATTAACAAATTCATAAGTTAAATTATCTTCGCCTTCTCCTCTAAATTCAACTGGTTCAATTGTTGTATCAGTAGTGGCTTTATAAATGGTTATTGGATTAGCAACTAATTCAGTATTATCAACAATTGTAACTACACCAGTTTTAGTTGTATCACCACATTTAATTGTAAATTTATAAGCACCAGCTTTAGTTATATCAACTTCATTAGTTATTCTTTCACAATTTTGGGTATTTGTACCCGTAATAGTAGCATAACTATTAATATCTTCTGGTAAATTTTCACCTAAATTTATTTCAAAATTTTTAGTATCAATTTTAATTGTAGCTTTCTTTTGTAATAAATCAGTATAATTTAAAACATAATATGTTCCAAAACCAACTGCTACTAATAAAGCTAAGATAATAATAATAAACATTAATTTATTAGTTGGTTTTTTAGGTTGTTTTTCTTTTTCTAAACTTATTGGTGGGATTGTTCCAACTGTTCCTTGACCTTCAAATCCAGGCATTGGAGCCGGATTAATACTTTGTGGATTAGTATAATTTACTTGGGGATTAGGAACACCACTACCATTATTTAAAGCATTAGCATCAGTTGGTGCTTGTGTTGGCGCTGGCATTGGTGCTGGTGCCGGATTTGCAACTTGACTAGCAGATTCCATAGGTGCTACTGCTCCATTAGGACTAGCAACTGGTTCTACTGGTGCTGCCGGTGTCGGATTAACTTCTGGCGTAGGATTTGGTGTTACCACTTGACTTTCAGGTGTAACAACTGTATTTCCGGCCATCACAGTTTGTGGATTAACCTCAGCTGGTGCTGGTCCTACCATTACTTCACTATTTGTTGGTGGCGTAACTACCGCATTGGGATTTGGCTCAGAACTTGGAGTAACAACTTGACTTTCCGGAGTTACTGCACTACCTAAAACCATATTTCCAGGATCTATTGTACCTGTTTGTGGTGTTGACGTAGGATTTGGTGTTGGATTATTACCAACATTACCTAGTACCGCACCATTTAAATTATTTTGTTCATTATTCATAATTATCTATGCCCCTTTTACTACTATAACAATAGTAACATTAATTGAACAATTTTTCAACTAATTTTTTAAATTCTTCACCTCTTGACTCAAATTTGTCATATTGATCCCATGATGCTGAGGCAGGACTCAATAAAATTGTCTCCCCATTTTGAGCATTTTCTTTAATTTTTAACATCGCTTTCTCTAAAGTATAACATTTTTGACAATTAAGATTATTTTTTTGCGCATATTCATAAATTCTGTCAGTTACTTCCCCAATGGCATAGATTGTCTTAACTTTGGAAATAACTCCACTCAGTTCATTAAAATCTTGACTTCTTTCCATTCCTCCTAAAATTAATAAGACATTATTTGGCATAACTTTTAAAGCTGTAATTGTGGAAGTTGGATTAGTTGCTTTGGAATCATTATAAAATTTTAAATTACTTTTAGAATCAACTACTTCAATCCGGTGTTCCACACCATTAAAAGTTTTAAAATATTCTTTTATTATTTCTTTATTTTCTTCTAAATTAACAAATTCTTTTAAAACTAAAAGACACGCTAAAATATTTTCATAATTATGATTACCAATTATTTTAATATCTTTAATGTTAATAACTAGCCTTCTATCAACATAAATTCCTTCTTCGTCATAATAATTATCTTCACTATTAAAATATTCTTTATGCGAATTAATATCTCCCGTAATATCTAAACTATCTTGGTTATTTTGATTAATTATAGCTAAATCTTCTTTAGTATGGTGATTAAATATTTTCTTCTTCGTATTTTTATAAGCATTATAATCATTTTCATAATAATCTAAATGCGTTGGACAAATATTCGTAAGAACACTTATATTCGTTTTAAAAGTATCTAAATTATATAATTGATGATCAGATATTTCTAAAAGTAAAATAGAATTTTCTTTAATATCTTTAACAATTTCACATAGAGGATAACCAATATTACCCCCTAAATGAACAGGTTTATTAAATTTCTTTAGTAAATCATAAATCATTGTTGTAGTGGTAGTTTTTCCATTGGAACCAGTTACCCCAATAATTTTAACATTTTTAGGTAAATAACCATAACCAACTTCCATTTCATTAACAACTTTTATTCCAAGTTTGTTTGCTTTCACCACACATTCTTGAAAAGGAAAAATACCCGGATTTTTAATAACTAAATCAAATGTATTATCTAAAATTTCGGCACCGGTTTCGCTTAAAATAAATTCAACCCCTAAATCTTTTAATTCGTTAATCCTCATCTCATCTTTATCACTTTTATCAGTAACAATAACTAAATTATCTTGATATAATAATTTTGTAACAGCTAAACCACTTTTCGCTAAACCTAAGACTAATATTTTTTTATTCTTAATCATAACTTCTTCTCTCCTATTTCTAAATCATCTTGCTCTAAAATACTTTTAACATTGTTAATTAACTTATTATCTAAAGCACTAAAATATAATTTTAAATGAAATTTACTTATCTTTAAGTCTTTAACTTTTTCTAAAATAAATTCATCTAATGTTATTATATCTTTTTTAAAATATTTAGTAAATTCTTTTTTAACAATGGGATAATGGGTACATCCTAAAAGTAAGGCATCACTATTCTTAAAATACTTGGCATAATTTTTAATATCTCTTTCTATTTCTTCTATTTTATTATTTTCAATTAAATAGGCTAAATTAGGAGCAGAGATTAAATTTAGATTAGTATGAATATAATTTTTAAAAGCATTAGTTTTAATACTTAAAGGAGTGGCAATTATACTTAAATTATTATAATTATCTAATTTACCTTTTAAAGGTGTTAATAAATCAATTAATGGAACTTTACTTTGTAAATATTCTTTATTAGAACTTAAAGTACCACAAGCAATAACTATTAAATCAACATTTTTACTCTCTAAAAATTTAATTATTTTATTACCATAATTAATAACTTCATTCTTACTTTTCTCCCCATATGGCATATTAAAAGTATCTCCAAAATAGATATAATCATGTTTTGGACAATTTAAAATTAAAGTCTTTAAAACTGTTAAACCCCCAACACCCGAATCTAAAATACCTATTTTCATAATATTACCTCGCTATTTTATTATATTATATAAAATTAAAAAGTCTAACAAAAATTAGACTTTTTATGTGTGGCCATATAGAAAGATTTAAAAAATAAAAGTTAATAATAAAAATATAAGTATCAAGTAAAAACAAAATAAAATATAAGATATACTAACGCCACACACCATTATTATATAGCATAATTATTTAATTTGTAAATACGAAATTTGTATTTTTTTAATTTTTTTACAATTCTATGACAAATGGATTTTCTTTAGTACCACTTCCAGACAAATTAATTTTATTAGATAAATAAAAGACAGGTCTTGCACCACGACTATTATTCAAGGAACCATCATTGCCATCCAGTTTTCCATAATCATATAATTTCCACGCCCGTACATTTTTGTCGCTAACATTATAAGCACCCCAGCGAGAACTTAACCATTCGGAAGATGGATTGCTATTATATCCATCTTTTTGAAAATGAATCCAACTACTTTGTATGTTTGTAGAGTTTGGATTCTCTCCTGGATAGGCATATAACATATCGTGTAAATATAATAAACTTATCTTAGCTAGCACTTTATTTGTCCAGGTATATTTTTGTAATGTAACTGTTCCATCTTCATTATTAACATAATGAGTTGTTTCTATAGCACCCATTTCTATATTATATAATGTATTTCCATTATATGTAGTATTTGTAGTATCTCCATAATACCAATAATGATTTTCTATTAAATTATACCATTCGCTTGCTCCTTCACTATTGATTTTATCTCCTGATTTTAAATAGTCATAATACACACTATCAACAAAAATATCGGTATCATCATCTTTTCCATCATTAGCATTTCCATTACCTGCTGTTTTACCATTTGCTGTTCCATTTATTCTTTGAAATAAATCGGCTTCATTCCATTCCGGACATACTCCATCAGGACATACATCATTATCCGAGCCACTAATTTTATATTCATCATTCCAAGCAAATCCTGTTACTTCTCCTTCTTTTAAGAACGTCTCTTTTAATAAATACATTTGTCCTTTAGCATTTATACCAATTATTCGATACATATATTTATCTATATCACTTTTACATTCTTCTTGATTACTTGTTCCAAAACATATCCAGTTAAATACATTATCTGCCCCTTGATAACGATACAT
>CANPYA010000055.1 GCA_947587565.1 uncultured Bacilli bacterium
TAACCATAATTAATTGTTTTAACAAATCTTTTGCCACCACTTTTAAAATCATCTAACATTGTTAGAATATCATCTAAGCCTTCTTTTCTTAAGGTAACTAAATCTCGCATAAAGTAACATTTATCAGCATCTTCACTCAAAGTAGAGTAATATAATTTATTTCCTTCAGGGTTTTCTTCTAGAGGATCAACTATTTCTTCTTCTAATGGTTCTTCCTTTTTATCTATTTTTAAATTATCAAAATTATTTTTTACATGCTCATATACAGGAATAATCTTTTTATAGTCTTCTTTTATATCATTTAGTATTGTAATATCAAAATAATAATCTTTATCTCTAACTACTTCATTTAAAGAATATATTTCTTCTTGATAATAATCTAACATATGTAAATAAATATGTTCTATTTCTTTAGGACTATAATATTCAAAATCAGCATTAATTATTTTATCAGCCATTTCAAAATCATTATTTTGGTATAACTTAACATAATTGTCAGCAGTTTTTATAAGTTCTTTTTCGTTATCTAAAGGTTTCTTTATTAGGTAATCATAAAATCCATGATCAATTAAATTAGAAATTAAATATAAGTCTTTACTTCTCAAAGCACCCGTTGTTTTAACTGTTTGATTAGTATTATATATTTTTATCTTTTCATTAACTTTAATTATATCAACGTCCCTATAACCATCTAAAGTTAATTCTTCTTTAACAAAATCAATTAAGTTAGGACTAACTACTTGATGATATTTTAATAACTTAAATACATTCCAAGCATTTTGATACTTAACTTCAAATATTTTAAGTCTTTCTTTTAAAACAAATAAATCAGCTTTAAGAGTTGGCAAATAAGTTTCATAATTCTTTTTATTAAGTAAGAAACGATATTTATCATATAATAAATTAATTGCCTCTCTAGTTATATTTTTATTGTTTAATTCATCAATTATTTCTTCATACTTAATAATCTCATCATGTAAGTAAAATATTTCTCTACGATATTTTTGACTTTTTTCTAAAAATAAATCTGTTAATTCTTTAATAGTCATAAATCCTCCTTTTATTTATGGTAACGTTCGTTATTATTTATTTTAAAGGCCCGATAAATTTGTTCTAGTAAAATGCCGCGAAATAGTCCATGAGGAAAAGTAAGGTGCGAAAAACTTATTTGTTCATTACATTTAGATATTACTTCATTACTTAAACCATTAGATGAACCAATTATAAAATTAATATTACTATGATAATTAAATAAATTATCTAAATGTTTAGCATAGTCTTCACTAGTATAAGATTTGCCCGAAATAGTTAAAGCAATATTATATTCTTTTAAATTTAATACTTTTAATAAATCATCCGTTTCTTTATTAATGTCATCATTATCTTTAAGTTCAATTATTTCTATTTTATGATATTTATTAATTCTTTTTAAATAGTCATTGATTAAATCTTTCAAATAATCTTCTTTTATTTTACCAAAACAAATTATTTTTATCATATATTTATCACTTCACTTATCTCATTTTGCGTAGCAACCTTTATATCTTTAAATTCTACATTGTACTCTTTTAAAGTATCTTTTACGGTTTTTAAAGCAATTTTTGGATTGTTATTTATTTCACTTAAATGCATTAAGTAAACTTTTTTCGTTTTATCGCCAATTAATTTGGCAAGGTAAAAACCAGAAGCTTGATTAGATAAGTGACCTTCATCTGATAAAATTCTTCGTTTAGTCATTTCTGGGTAAGGCCCATGGGTTAACATTTCCACATCATGATTACTTTCCATAAAATAGACTTCTCTATTTTGAAGTAATTTAAAATATTTATTTTTTATATAACCCGTATCGGTGATTTGGACTAAAGAATGTTCATCTTCTTCAATAATGAAATTCCTAGAGCCAGGGGAATCATGACTAGATTTTAAGGCATAAATCTTTAAATCATCAAAATTAATTTCATCATCATAGATTTTAATATGGTCATAATTTTTAATTGAAGGTAAATTCAAAAACATTTCTTCGGGCATACAAACTGTCGCGGGATAAGCCTTAATAAAAGTTTCTAAAGCGGAGATATGATCACTATGAAGATGACTAATTAAAATGATATCAATACTTTTCGGGTCCACATCAATTTGTTTTAAGGCTTCCACAATATATTTTTTGTTTTTACCCATATCGAGTAATATACGATGATTTTTAGTTTCAATATAAGTGGAATTGCCTTTCGAACCACTCGCTAATATACATACTCTCATCGGAATAAATAACTCCTTGGATTAACATAGTTTTCAGGAGACCCAATAGATACCCCAAAGTGTAAGTGAACCCCAGTTGATGAACCGCTTCGATTCATATGACCTAAAATAGTACCCCGACTTACCATTTGACCCACTACTACTGGTACATCATCACTCATGTGGGCATAAGTCGTATATAAACCATTACCATGATCTATAACAACGTGATTACCAAAACCACTACCACAACGACTACCATAAGTACCATAGTTAGGACAATCAGTAACGACTGTAATAACTTGACCAGCTGTTACAGCATAAATGTTACTTCCTTCACCTGGACCAGAGATATCCATTCCATTATGATGTTTACCCCAACGAGGAGCAAATTCACTCGTAATTAGATATGGACTTTGGGTTGGCCACTTCCAACCTTCACCTGTATCAACTTCATAAGAATTACCAAAAGAATATTCTCTTCCTCTTACAACAAGTTGATCAATTTTTTCCCGAACGATTTCTGGATTAGGATCGATTACAACTTCGTTATTTGGTTCCCCATTTACAACATTGTAGTGACTTGTTTCAATTGATATCCCGGTAACACCCGCTCTTAAAATAGATTTATAACTAGATGGTTGGGTATTATCTCGGTGATCAACAATTTCTTCAAATTTATATTCATTTTCTTTTCGTTCAGATATCGTATAAGAGAATGATAATTCGGGATCAATTAAGGTAATATTAACTTTATCACCAATCGCAAGTAAGGCATCTTTTGAAGAATACTTTGGATTAGCAATTAAAAATTCTTGGGTATTTAAAGTATTGGCTTCACTAATTGATTCAATCGTATCCCCACTTTTAATGGTATATAATTTTTCTTCATAATTAAAACCAAATAATAATTCTTGGGCTAGTTCCTCACTACTTTCATAAATTTTATTATTAACACTGATTCTTTTTCTTCTGATAGTTATATCTTCTAAAATTTCCATTTCATCATAATATTTACCAATATCATTAAGATTCTCTTGAGTACCATTTAAGTAGTCTTCTAAATCTTCTTCAGAAATGAAAGCTAAAATAAAACTTCTTAACGCAGTTTCAAAAACTTCTTTATCTAAAACATATATTTTAAAATCTTTCGCTTCATTAGAATCATCTTTTTCTTTAGTTACTTCAATTTCATAACCCAAAATAGTAAAATCTTGCATTTCTTCAATTTTATTATAAACGGTATCTAAAGAAGATATTGTGGGATTATAAGAATATGTTTCGATAACTTGTAAACTACTTGGAGGATACACATTATTTACTCCAAATTTATCTTTAATACCTTGTTGTTTTTCATCAATTAATTTATATAATTCATCTTTATCATTAATACTCCCAATAATTTTTCCATCTAAATAAACATTATAATATCTATTTACTTCGGTCATATTTTGATAAGTATTACTAATAAAATAAATTGTTAAAATAATTCCACATAAAAGAAACCCAATTAACTTATTTTTCATTCTTCATCACCAACATCATGTGCTACATTTCTAAAAGCACTTAAATTCTTTTCAAACATTAAATCAATAGTCCCATTATTACCTTTTCTATGTTTAGCAATAACAAGTTCCGCAGGAACAATCTTTTCTTTTTGGTCTTTTCTCGCTTCATAATAGTCTTTTCGGTTAATAAATAAAACGATATCGGCATCTTGTTCAATTGATCCTGACTCTCTTAAATCGGCAAGCATAGGCATATTTGATTCTCTTCTTTCAGCATTTCTCGAAAGTTGGGCACAAGCAATAACCGGAACCCCTAGTTCTAGCGCCATTAATTTTAAACTACGAGATATTTCAGATACTTCCACTTGTCTTGATTCAACCCTCTTATTACCAGTGGTAACTAATTGTAAGTAATCGATAACTACTAAACCTAAACCTTCAGGCATATTAGCAAGCCTCCGGCATTTAGCTTTTATTTCAGAAACAGTTATTCCCGAATTATCTTCGATATATAGATTAGTTTCCGCTAAAGTATTCATCGCTTCCGTATATCTTTTCCAATCCATTTCTAACATATTACCGGTTTGTAATTTATTATTATCAATATTACCTAAAGCACTAATAATCCGGTTTACTAGTTGTTCAGCGGGCATTTCTAGATTAAATATTGCAATCGCTTTTTTAGTCGTAGTCGCCGCATAAGTCGCCATATTTAAAGCAAGGGCAGTTTTACCCATACCAGGGCGGGCCGCTAAAATAATAAGTTCACCCGGTTGAAATCCTGTTGTAATTCGGTCAAAATCATAAAATCCCGTTTCTAATCCCGTTATTAATTTCTTACTTTTGGCTAGTTCTTCTAATTTCGCTTGGGCTCTTCTAAGTATTTCTTGAATAGGTACAAATTCTTTAACAGTTCTTGCCTTAATGACATTTAAAATATTCTTTTCGGCATCATCTAAAAGAGTTGTTACATCATCTTCTTCGTAGGCTTCTGTTACAATTTCGGTCGCTGTATTAATGATATTTCTTCTTGTTGCATATTCTTTAATTAATTTTATATAATGATTTAAATTAGCTGTCGTTATCACTGAATCAATAACTTCACTAATATATGGCATACCAACGGCATTTAATCTTTTCTTTTTATCTAATTCTTCTTTCACCATTTTAATATCAATGGGAATATTATTTTTATGTAATTCAGAAATTGCCTCGAATAAAAATTTATTGCGCTCATCAAAAAACATATCAGCATTTACTTCATCACAAATATCTTCAATTTTACTATTATCTAAAAAGCAAACACCAAGGACACTCATTTCTGCTTCTTTATTGGATGGCATAACTCTTCCTGCCATATTAAATCACCTACTTTTCAACAACTATATAAATACTAAATTTAACTCTTTTATGTAATTCTATCTCAACTTTATGAACTCCTAAAGAATCAATATTGCCATCTAATTTTAAACATTTCTTATCAATATTAAATCCTTTATTTTTAAGTTCTTCACATATTTGTTTAGTGGAAATATTCCCAAACACTTTATCATTCTTACCAGTTTTAACTTTAAATTTGATATTTTGATTAGCAAGTTTATTCTTTATTTTTTCTAAATCACTTACTAAAGCATCTTCATTATCTTGTCTTGTCTTAATTTCTTTATCTAAAACATCTTTACTTCCTTTAGTATATTTAACTCCCAATTTATTCTTAATTAAATAATTATTACCATAACCATCACTGACATCAATAATATCATCTTTTTTACCTTGCCCTTTAACATCTTTTAGTAAAATAACCTTCATATATCCTCCTAAAACATTTAATATATTATACCATAGAATGTTAGTTATTGTAAATTTAACTATAGAAAAAAATAGATGCTAAATTTTAACACCTATTTAATTTTATTAGCCAATACCGGGTATTCTAAATGGATTAGATAAGGAACCTTCCCCAGTTAAGTCAATTTCATTGGATAGATAAAATGTTGGACGTATCGCTTGCACATTACTTGCCCCTAGTGCATATACACCACCATCTGAAGCTATACCTAATGCATGATAAACACCATTCACAGGATATATACCATAACGAATCATTGTCCATTCATAAGAATTAGTTAATTGATTATGGCTTATATGCATCCAACTACTCGCAGCTTTTGCATTACTTTTAGGATCTCCTGAATCTTCTTCATTTGTCTTATAAGCATATAAATAATCAGATACATACATCAATCCTAGAGGAACTTCTATTCTTTCACTCCATTTATTATTTCCTGTTGGACTTCCTTCAATATCCCCTGGAATATAATAGGTTGCCTTGCTGTTTTCACTTTCTATTCCGTATATTGAATCTCCATTGTAATTACCATTTTCTATTGTATCTCCATATAACCAACTATGATTATTTACTATTAATTCTTTTAATTTACTATCTAAACTATAATAATAGGAATTTTCATCTTCTAAATTATAATTATCTGGTCCATCTACACTCTTGCCATTTAATTTTTGATATATATTACTTTGAGGCCATTTGAAATTTGTATATACATTACTCATCCACTTTACTCCATCTGATAATGCAGTTTTTTTTATTACTTTTAATTCACCTTTTGTATTTATACCAATTATTCTATACATATCATCATTATCATTTGCATCACATTCTGTAGTTTTACAGCAATTATCTCCTAAACATATATAATTATTTATTTCATCTGTATATAATCCTTGATATCTATGCATATCTCCTACTAATTTAGCACTTAAATTATTTCCAGAATCTTTACTTCTTAAATAATTTATAATATTATCTTTATCATAATATAAATAGCAATATAATGTCTTATTTGTATTTAATATCACCATATAATTATCGTAATCATAACTTAAAGCATTTTCTACTACTTTACCATTTATATCGGTACAGCCACTTTTTTCTTCATTAAATTTATAACCTCCCAAAGGCAATTCATTACTGCTACTTTCTTTATAGTCTCTTTCTCCTTTAGTTTGTTCCAACATTAGAGCAAATTGTTTATTTTTTAATGGTTCTTTTATTTTAACTTTAGGTAGTTCATGATATTCATGGGATTTATTTAACACAAAAAACATACTAACTATTAGTACTATTCCTAACCATAAAAATATCAATATATTTTTATTCTTTTTCATCATAATACACATCTTCTATCTTATGATTTTATTATAAATTATTACCCCCCCAGTCAACACTTTTTTATTCTTACACTAAATAAAATCGAAACAATTTTTTTGTTTTAACATTACCAAAATTAATCAACTCCGGTTATTCTAAACGGATTAGATAATGTACCTTCATCAGTTAATTCAATTTCATTAGATATATAAAAAGTTGGACGTATTGCAAATGCATTTCTTAGACTGACGCCCTCCATGTGACCATACGAATATGGACACCACGCAATATAATAGTTACCTGACGGAAAAAAACCATAGCGACTCATTGTCCATTCATTGTTATTAGTAGATTGATTATGACTTATATGTATCCAACTGTTTACTACATATTCTTCACTTGTTATATAAGCATAATAATAATCTGATATATACATTAATCCTATTGGTGATTGTATTTTGTCACTCCATACTCCTTTTCCTGTTGGACTACCTTGAATATCTTTTTGATTATGGTATATAGCTTCACTTTTTCCACTTTCTATTCCATATATGGTATCTCCGTTGTAGCCAAAGTCATTAGTAGAATAAGCATCTCCATATAGCCAACTATGTTCTTTGACTATTATACTTTTTAGATTTTTATTTAAACTATAATAATATGAATTTTCATCATTATAATTTGGTTCAGTTGTTCCATCTTCACCTTTGCCATTTAATCTTTGATATGGTAAACTTTGGGGCCATTTGATATCTTTTGTTATATCACTCCACCATTGTACTTCATCTGTTAAAGCTGTTTTTTTGATTACTTTTAATTCGCCAGTTGGGGTTACTCCAATTATTCGGTACATATCATCACTATCATCTGCATCACATTCTGTAGTATCACAACAATTATCTCCTAAACATATATAATTTCTTATGTCATCAGTATATATTCCTTGATAGCGATACATTCCTCCAACTAAATTCTTACTTAAAAAGTTTCCATTGTCATTAATTCTTAAATAACTAATGTTAGGTTCGATATCATAATATAAATAACAATAACTGGTTTTACTTGTATCTACCAAAACAGTATAGGTTTCGTAATCATAATCAATAGAATTGGAAATTATTTTACCATTTATATCGGTACAGCCGGATTTATTCGCATTAAAAACATAACCTTCGGTTGGAAGTTCTCCTACACTTTCTTTATATTCCCCATTTTCTTGTTCTAACATTAAAGCAAATTGTTTGTTTTTTATTGATTCTTTTATTTTAACTTTAGGTAGTTCATGATATTCATGGGATTTATTTAACACAAAAAACATACTAATTGTTAGTACTATTCCTAACCATAAAAATATCAATATATTTTTATTCTTTTTATATTCATTTATTATCAATTTTTATTATATACTAATTGCGTATATTTTTCAATCAATTTAA
>CANPYA010000056.1 GCA_947587565.1 uncultured Bacilli bacterium
CATATATATCATACCATATCTTTTTATATTTTTGTATTGTTTTCATCACCTCAAATCTAATACACAGCAAAAAAATAAAAAAATTGTTAAAAAGAAGATTAAACTCATAACGGGCTTAATCTTCTTTTTTATTAACTTCCATTATAACTGGTAAGATAATTGGTCTTCTACCAGTAAGTTCATTAATAAAAGGTAATAATTCTAAAATAATTTGATTTTTTAAATCAGTATAATTGTAAAGTGAGGTTTTTAAGAAATTATTAACAATCTCACTTATTTTATGTTCAATTTTATTCATTAGTTCTTGATTTTCATTAACTAAAACAAAGCCTCTCGCTGTAACATTGGGTTTAATTAATAATTTTCTTGATAAAGTATTGATATTTAAGATAGTAATTAAAATACCATCTTGACTCATTAATTTTCGATCTTTAATAACAACACTACCAACGTCACCAACTCTTGAGCCATCAACATAAACATCAGCAGCTTGGACTTTACCCCCTCTTGAGACAACGCCGTCTTTAAGTAAAATAACATCACCATTACTACAAATAAAAGTATTTTCTTCGGGTATATCACATAGTTGAGCAATTTCCGTATGTCTTTTTAACATTCTAAATTCACCATGCATTGGCATAAAATATTTAGGTTTAATTATTCTAAGCATCCATTTAAGTTCTTCTTCTTTAGCATGTCCTGAGGTATGAATATCACTAAATTCGGAATTAGTATAAACTTTAACGCCTTTTAAATATAATTTGTTAATAATGCGATTAATACTTTCAGCATTACCTGGGATAGGACTAGATGAGAAGATAACTAAATCGTCAGGTAATAAAGATATTTGTTTATGAGTTCCATTAGCAATTCTTGATAAGGCCGCTAAAGGTTCACCTTGACTACCAGTACATAAAATACATAATTCATCTCTTTTTAAACTTTTTGCTGCATTACTATCGACAAAAATAGATTTATCCGTAATAAGACCATTATTTAAAGCAAGTTCAATTGATGCTTCCATACTTCTTCCAAAAACAATTATTTTTCGGTTATATTTCTTACAAGTTTCCACAATGTGTTTAACTCTAAAAATATTTGAAGCAAATGTGGCAATAATTACGCGTCCGATATGTTTTCCAATAATATCATTTAAAGTTTCATCAACAACAGATTCACTATTTGAAAAACCACTAGTTAAAGCATTAGTAGAATCACTAAGTAAAAGAGTAACCCCTTTTTTACCTAATTCCGCCATTTTATGAATATCGGCCATTGGACCAATTGGGGTTAAGTCAAATTTAAAATCGCCAGTTTCAAAGATTACCCCATTTGGAGTATGAATAACTACAGCAAAACTATCCGGAATAGAGTGAGTAGTATTAACAAATTCAATCATAAAATGTTTAAAATTAACTTGTAAATCTTTATCAATAACTTCAATATTGGGATAATTAATATTTCTTTCTTCTAATTTTTTATTAATTAAATCTTTAGCAATCTTAGGCGCATAAATAACGGGTATCTTTACTTGATTAAGTAAAAAGGGAATACCCCCAATATGGTCTTCATGTCCGTGAGTTATAAATAAAGCTTTAATTTTATTTTCATTTTGCTTTAAATAAGTTATATCTTGAATAACATAATCGACACCAAGTAAACCTACTTCCGGAAACATTACCCCAGCATCAATGATAATAATTTCATCTTCATGGGTAATAACATACATATTTTTACCAACTTCGCCAAGGCCTCCTAAGGCAACAACGGAAGTTGCACTTTTTTCTTTCATTATAATTCCTCATTTCTTTTAATAAAAGTTTTTTAACTAATAAACATTATACTCTAAATAATCCTTTTTGTCTAGTTTATTTCGCTAGTTTAATTTAATTTGGTTTTTGTTTTTGATATCAAAAAATGCGAAAAATATAGAAAAGCATATAGTATAATTTTTGAACAGTAACCTAAATATTTATTCTTATGATGAAGAAAGTGCTAATAAAGATATTATAACTTTTGAGACAATTTCATATAGCAAAAAATGTAAAATGCAATTTACAAAAACAAGATATATCCTAATTTTGTAAATTACATTTTACAAAATTGACATATTATAAATTTAATGTTAAAATTAATATGAAGGTGGTATATTATGATAGAAAGACCAGAATATTTACAAACTTTAATTAATTTTAAAGATAAAGATTTAATTAAAATAGTAACGGGAATAAGAAGATGTGGTAAATCCACTTTATTTGAATTATACATTGATTATTTATTAAAGAATGGAGTAAAGGAAAAACAAATAATTCATATTAATTTGGAAGATCATGATTATAACGAAATAATAGATGATAATGATTTATATAATTATGTTTCCGAAAAATTAAATAAAAATATGCAAAATTATGTCTTTTTAGATGAAGTTCAAAAAGTTAAAGATTTTCAAAAAGCTTGTGATAGTTTATATATTAAAAAGAATGTGGATTTATATATAACGGGTTCTAATTCTAAAATATTATCAGGAGAACTAGCTACTTTGTTATCAGGAAGATATGTAGAAATAAAAATGTTACCTTTATCATTTAAAGAATATATTTCTTATGTAGGGGATAGTGATATTTTAAAAAAATATGTTGATTATATAACTAAAAGTTCATTTCCTTATACTTTAATGTTAGATAATATTAGAGATATTAAAATGTATTTAGATGGTTTATATAATACAGTTATTGTTAATGATATAGCGGATCGTAAAGATATTTCAGATATTGGAATGTTAAAAGATGTTATAAAGTATATGTTTGATAATATTGGTAATGTTTGTTCTAGTAGATCTATTGCGAATACTATGACATCTGGGGGCCGGAAAATATCTGTTCCTACTATTGAAAAGTATTTAGAGGCTTTAGTGGAATCTTTCGTTCTTTATAAGGTTTCAAGATATGATATAAAAGGAAAATATCATTTAACTACGGGAGCCAAATATTATTTATCTGATTTAGGGCTTAGATATTATTTACTAGGGCCAAATGCGGTAGATGATGGTAGAATTTTAGAGAATGTTGTATATTTAGAATTAATAAGAAGAGGTTATGAAGTCTATATTGGGAAAACTAATGATATCGAAGTTGATTTTATTGCTATTAATGAAAAAGGAATAGAATATTATCAAGTAAGTTATAGTTTAAATGATAAAAAAACTTTAGAAAGAGAATTAAAAAGCTTAGATTCTATTAATGATCATAATCCAAAATATTTATTATCAACGGATTTTACACCATATACAACCCATAATGGGGTTAAGCAAATAAATGTCTTTGATTGGCTATTAGATAAATAAGAAAGGAAATAGATATGGGACTTTTTAGTAAATTTAAAAATATTATTAAGAAAAAAGAAGAAATTGTTAAAGAAGAAAAAGAAGAAGTTGAAGAAATAGAGCAAGAAACAATTGCAGAGATTGAAGAAACAAAAGAAGTAGAAGTAAAACCGAAAAAAATTAAAGATAAGAAAAAAAAGAAGAAAACTACCAGTGAAGCTGAAGAAATTAAAGATTATGATAAAGGCTTAAAAAAGACAAGAGATGAATTTATATCTAAATTAAATATTCTTGGTATTAAATATACTAAAGTATCGGAAGAATATTTTGAAGAATTGGAAAGCATTTTAATTATGGCTGATATTGGGGTTAATACAGTCATGAAATTTATGGATAAATTACGAGATAGAGTAAAAAAAGAAAATATTACCGATATGGAATATTTAAAAGAAGTAATAGTGGATGAATTATTAATTATTTATGTCGAAGGGGAAAGTTTATCCGATAAAATTAATATGAGTGAAGATGGTCCCACTGTTATATTGATGGTTGGGGTAAATGGTGTTGGTAAAACGACAACGATTGCGAAACTAGCTTATAAATATCAAAATGAAGGCAAGAAAGTAATGCTTATTGCGGGCGATACTTTTAGAGCGGGCGCCGTCGATCAATTAAAAATATGGGCCGAAAGGACTAATTCCGAATTTTATGGGGTTCAAGATAGTGACCCTGCGAGTGTTATTTATGATGGGTTAGTTAAAGCAAAAGAAAAAAATATTGATATCGTTTTAATTGATACGGCCGGTAGACTTCAAAATAAAGTTAATTTAATGAAAGAACTTGAAAAAATCAATAAAGTTATTGGAACCCATATTCCAGGGGCACCTCATGAAACTTTACTGGTAATTGATGCCTCCACTGGTCAAAATGGGATTATGCAAGCAAAGGCCTTTAAAGAAATTACTAATATAACCGGGATTGTTTTAACTAAATTAGATGGGACCGCTAAAGGTGGTATTGTCTTAGCCATTAAAGAAGAAGTTAATTTACCAGTTAAATTTATTGGTTTAGGTGAAGCAATGACTGATTTAAAACCATTTGATATTGAAAATTATATTTATGGTTTATTTAAGGATATGATGTAATGGAAAAGTTTTTATATTATAATGCGTTATATTTAATTTATAAAGATTTATTAAATAATCATAATAGTGTAATATTTGATTTATATTATGGGGAAAATATGACTATGCAAGAAATTGCCGATAGTGAAGGAATCAGTAAAAGTCGGGTTGGTTCAATTATTAAAAATGTTGAAAAAAAATTGGATAAGTATGAAGATGCTTTAAAAATATATCAAAAGAATGAAAAGTTAAATGCATTACTTAATTATAATGATTTAACAAAAATCAAATTAGAAATCGAAAAAATATTGAAAGGAGAATAGATTATGTTTGAATATATGGGTGATAGAATAACAAATGCCATTAAAAATATTAGAGGAATGGGTCGTATTACCGAAAATAATATTAATGATGCGATGAAAGAAATAAGAATGGCCTTACTGGAAGCTGATGTTAACTACAATGTTGTTAAAGAGTTTGTGGCGAATGTTAAAGAAAAAGCTTTAGGAGCTGATGTTTCTAAGAGTTTAAAACCCGATGAAGTATTTATTAAAATTGTTAAAGATGAATTAGTTAATCTATTAGGGGGCGAATACCAACCAATTGAAGCAAAAGAAAAATTTGTCGTTATTATGTTATGTGGTCTGCAAGGTAGTGGTAAAACAACAACGGCGGGTAAACTTGCGAACTTAATGCGGAAAAAATATAATCGCCATCCTTTACTTGTGGCTTGTGATATTTATAGGCCGGCGGCAATTAATCAGTTAAAAGAAATTGGGGCTTCTTTAAATATTCCGGTTTACTCAGAAGATAAGAAATCGGTTTTAGATATTGCCTCTAATGGCATTAAATATGCCAAAGAAAATAATTTAGATTATGTGATTGTCGATACGGCAGGACGCCTCCAAATTGATGAAAAATTAATGCAAGAATTAAAAGAATTAGAGGATAATATTACCTTTAATGAAACACTACTTGTTATTGATGCCATGATGGGACAAGATGCGATTAATGTTATTACCGGATTTAATGAAACTTTAAAATTAACGGGTTGTATTTTAACTAAAATGGATGGAGATACTAAAGGAGGCGTTGCGCTTTCTTTAAGACATCTTACTAATGTGCCAATAAAAATGGTCGGCGACTCCGAAAAAATGGATGGTTTAAGTGAATTTCATCCGGTAAGAATGGCCGAAAGAATTTTAGATATGGGCGATATTTTATCTATTGCCGAAAAAGTTGAAGATATTGTATCTGAGGATGATGCTAAAGAACAAGCTAGAAAAATGCAACAAGGAACATTTGATTTAGAAGACTTTTTAAAAACATTTAAACAAATCAAAAAATTAGGACCTTTAGAAAATATTATTAAGATGCTTCCACAAGCTAGAAGTATGGGTTTAAATAATATTTCGATAAATCCCAAAGATATGGCCCATATTGAAGCGATAATTTTATCAATGACCCCTTATGAAAGAAGACATCCGGAAGTCTTGAAAGCAACAAGAAAACAAAGAATTGCTAAAGGTAGTGGCAGAAGTGTCGAAGAAGTTAATCGGCTTTTAAAACAATTTGAACAAATGAAAAGTATGATGAAAATGATGAGTAATGGGAAGATGAAAATGCCTTTCTAACTCATCTTTTTTTTAACATATTTTAATTTACAAGAATAAATATATAATGTATAATTTATTTAAAGCAATAGATAGAAAGGAAGTACTCTATTGTTAGCGCATGGACCACTTTGGTTGACGAGGATGATAGTTATCGATTTATCAGCGGGTGCTATCACGGATTAGTATATTCGATAGATATATTTTAAAAAACAAAATCAAGATTGTAACAAAGAATATATCGCATACTTAAAAGGAGAATTTTTTGTGTGTGGAATTATTGGATATATCGGTAAAGATAAGGCTTTACCAAGAATTTTAAGTGGGTTAAAATCTTTAGAATATCGGGGTTATGATTCAGCAGGAATTGCTTATGTTAAAAATAAAAAAATTATTGTTCAAAAAGAAGTGGGAAGAATTAGTAATTTAGAGAAAAAGATCAATTTAGAAGAAGATACTTATATGGGTATAGGTCATACGAGATGGGCAACCCACGGGGAAGCTAATAAAATTAATTCGCATCCCCATACTTTAGGAAAATTTACGATTGTCCATAATGGGATTATTGAAAATTATCAAAGTTTAAAAGATGAATTAATTAAAAAAGGCGTTAAATTTGTATCCGAAACTGATACGGAAGTAATCGCCGCTTTACTAAATGAAAATTATAAGAATGAAAAGGATATTTTAAAAACAATTTTGAAGACGACTAAAGAACTTGTTGGCAGTTATGCTTTAGGAATTATTTGTACAGATGATTTAGAACATATTTATGCTACAAGATGTGGTAGTCCTTTAATAATGGCCCAAGATAAAAATGGTAGTTATATTGCAAGTGATGTTCCGGCAATCCTTAATTATACTAATAAATATTATTTACTAGAAGAAAAAGAAATTGCGAAAATAAGTAGCGAAGAAATTCAAGTATTTGATGATAATTTACAACAAGTTCAAAAAGAAATGCATACTTTTGAAGGTAGTGTTGAAACAATTTTACTCAATGGTTATGAACATTTTATGTTAAAAGAAATTCATGAAGAAGATACTGCCTTTAAAAATACCTTGGATTATTATGTGCAAAATAATAAATTTAAAGAAACCATGCCCGATTTTAAAAAATATCAAAGTATTCATATTGTGGCTTGTGGTAGTGCTTATTATGCTGGTTTAGTTAGTAAATATATTTTTGAAGAATATGTAAATATTCCGGTAAAAGTGGAATTAGCTAGTGAATATAGATATCAAAAAAATTTTTATGATTCCAATACTTTAGTAATTATTATTAGTCAATCGGGAGAAACTGCCGATAGTCTGGCTTCATTAAAAATGGCTAAAAATGCTGGCATTGATACTTTAGCAATTGTGAATGTTACCTCTTCATCAATTGCAAGGGAAGCTAAATATACTTTATATACGAAAGCTGGAGTTGAAATTGCAGTTGCAACAACGAAAGCCTTTATTGCGCAAGTTACTTTACTTTCTTTAGTGGCTTTAAAAATGGCCCAAAGAGAAGATTTATTACAAGAATTTAAGGGTATAGAAAATTATATTCAAGATTTAGTTAATCGAGATTATTTACCTTATGCAAAATTTTTATATCAAAATAATAATATTTTCTTTATTGGGCGGGGAGTAGATTATGCTCTATGCTTAGAAGGCAGCCTAAAATTAAAAGAAGCAGCCTATATCAACAGTGTGGCTCTTGCGGCGGGTGAACTTAAACATGGCACTATTTCTCTAATTGAAGATAATACCCCAGTGATAAGTGTTTGTACTGATGCAAGTATTGCTTTAAAAACGATTAGTAATATAAAAGAAGTTAAGGCTAGAAAAGCTAAAGTATTGTTAATTACAAATGAGGATATTAATGATAATTTCTATGATTATAAAATTGATTTGCCTAAGTTACATCCGGTAGTAATGTCTATTATTACAGTTATTCCAATGCAGCTTATTGCTTATGAAGTTGCTAAATTAAGAGGCTGTGATATTGATAAACCTAGAAATTTAGCTAAATCAGTGACTGTTGAATAAAATGAATATTTTAATTAAAATAATCAATTCTCTAAGGATTGGTTATTTTTTTTATATAATAGGAAAGTCATACAACAAAAATATTGCTAAAAATAAGCGAACAAATGTCGAAGAAGAAAGAACA
>CANPYA010000057.1 GCA_947587565.1 uncultured Bacilli bacterium
TGTATTCTTTTCAATAGTATAACAATATCCATAATCTTTTTGAACATATTTATCACTCATATAGATTTCATATTCTGGTAAATTATCCATAGAATGAGGTTGATCCACTACAATTTTTTTATCCTTAAAGATTTTCATAACATCATAATCATAAGTTCCTTTAATTGATTTTGTATATGTTAATAGTGAATTACAAGTTTGCCCTGGTCTACATGATTTATAAGCAGTAAATAATTCATAAGTTCCATCTTCATATACTGCTAACTTAACAGGAATACAAGATTTATTGCCTATGTTTATAGTAAATATTAAATCTTCCTTATTTTGCAATGGTTCATCACCACCTAAATCTACATTTTCTAATTCTTCAGTAGAGCAAGAAAATTTTACTCCTTTCCAAGTGGTAACTTTTTCATCATCATTACAACGATAATGATTTACAAATAAACCTTTA
The DNA here is from genome assembly GCA_947587565.1 of uncultured Bacilli bacterium. GTDB lineage: Bacteria > Bacillota_I > Bacilli_A > RF39 > UBA660 > SIG200. The sequence continues at coordinate 455 of CANPYA010000057.1, forward strand.
TCAATATAATAAATATCACCACCATGATAAACTTCTCTTATCTTTAATAAGGGACTATTATCAAATATTTTTGCTTGTAAAGTATCAAGTGCAATAATACCAATCAAAACACCTATAATAATTAAAGTAATTTTCAAACCTTTTTTCATATTGCCTCTCTTTCAACAATATTATAATACATAATTTTAAATATGTCTTAAATAATAGTTATTCTTTATATTCCAATTTTTCTTTTTCATCTATATATTGATAATTAAGATTATTTTTATTGCTAATTACTGACTTTCCTAAATTATTTTCAATATCTTCTCTTGCCACCTTTGCAGCATGGCCACCCATTTTCGCAATAACTTTATTTTGTTCTAAACCATATGGTTTATGTTCTTTAGCTAGTTCACGAGTTGCAATTTCACCTAAATCAGTAAGTGCAATTTCAATATCTGACATATTATCTCTTAAAGATTCTTTTCTAATGCCTTTGTATGCTTTATATTCATTTGCTTTCATACCAGACCATTCTTTATATATTTCATTAGTAAGTATTCCATATTCATAATCTTTAGAAATACCATTTTCTTGCCATATATCAGTTAATTTATTTCTATCTAAAATTCCTTTTAATCTAGCTTCAATCCATTTATCAGAGTATCCTCTTTTACGATAATAGTCGATGGCTCTTTTAATAGCAATTTCTGGGTCAAATACTTCATCAATTCTTTCACTACCTAATTTTGCTAGCCAAATCTTAAAAGGCTCCGCTTTAGGGGAAGGAACAGATTCAATTAATCTTAAAATTCCTTTAGTGTCTAATACATCTGTATTATAAAATTTTCCGTCTTTCTGAGATTTTAATTTCAGTTGTCCCAATTTTGAGGACAACTGACTTCCTTCATCATTTAATTTAGTTTTTAAGGAATTCCAATATTTTCTTGGTCTAGGACTTTCTGTTAATACCCTGATAACATCTACAACACTAAAAAAATAATCTCCCTTTTCACTGTTCCAAACACTTCTTATTTCTTTTCCTTCAAATAGATTAATAATTGTTTCTAATTTTGTTTGATTCATACAAAACCTCCTCGATAATAACATTATACAGCAAGAACAATTGTTTGACAATATATTTTCAAAAATATTTAAAAAAAGCAAATCTCAATAATAGAGTTTGCTTATATTACTTACTACTTTCTTCTTTAAATTTCTTCAAATCATATATTACATCAACTGTATCACATACATTTCCCGAATGCGTTACAATAATAACACATTTATTTTCTTCGTGAGCTAATTTTTTAAATATATCTAAAATTTCTGTTTCTGTTTGCTTATCAAGATTTCCGGTTGGCTCATCCGCAATTATCATTTTGGGGTTATAAGATAGGCTTCTTGCAATAGCAACTCTTTGTTGTTCACCACCAGATAATCTTAATACTTTACGATCGGCATAAGTTTCTTTTAAGCCAACTTTTTCCATAAGTTCAATGGCTTTTTCTTTTTTATTTTTTATTTTTGAACCATTCACATCCATTGAAAGAATGATATTTTCACTCGCCGTCATAAAAGGTAGTAAATTATAACTTTGAAAGACAATACCTATATCACTATTCCGGTATTTATCTAAATTCATATCTTTTAGACTTTTACCATCAAAGATGATTTCTCCTTCAGTACATCTTTCAAGCCCACTTATTAAAGATAATAAGGTTGTTTTTCCCGTACCACTTCGACCTCTGATAGCGTACATTTTACCACTTTCAAAATCAAAACTAACATCTCTTAATGCATAATCATCATCTTCAGCATCACTATATCTATAACTAGCATTTTTTATACTTAAAATAATATTTTTAGAAGAAGTATTTTTTTCATTTATTTCTTTTTTATCTTTTGATACATAATTATTCTTTTTCTTATTTGCCATTACTTAAGACCTCTCTTTCAATATTGTAAGTGGGGAAAATCTCTCTATACTAACCATTGAAGCAATCGAACTTACTAAGACAAGTGAAAGACCAATACCAAGTAATTCTAATAAAACTTTAATATCTACTACAGCATCAATAGAATCGTAGGCTTCCACAACAGGCATACCTTTACCTCGTACATCTTCCCTGTTACCATGAGTTGGCATTCCTCCATTCATATTTTCGCCACCAAAATTTTTACCTATTTCTTCAGTTCTTGCATTACTACTATTGATTTCATTTTCTAGTAAAGAATTACTTACTCCTTTAGAACTTAAGGCACCAATACCCGCTCCAAGTATAAGTGATGTAACAGCCACAATAACAAGTTCTAAAACAAATTGCATCGTTAATTTAAATTTACTAATACCAATGGTTCTTAAAACTCCTATTTCATATTTTCTTTCCCGAATATTAATCATATTGATTACAAATAAGACAATTCCACCAATAATAAGTGTAATAACTAAAAATGTCGTTGCAAAGGAATTAATATTTTGAATACTTGCTACCCCACTTAAGGCAAGTTCTTCATTTGTTTGTAAGATAAAGTTTTCATCTAAACCTTTTTCATAAAATTCATTTTGTAATTTTTCGACATTATCATAAGAATCGATAATAAATGTTGGATAAATTGTAGCATTTATTTCGGTATTACTTGTAGTAATATTTGTTACAGTACTAGCATTGGTTACCAAAGTATTGGCGGAATTTGAAAACATTGACATAGTATCTGAACCTTCTTCATCATTTTCTTTAAAAATACCAATAATTTCAAATTCATAAGTATGGCCATCTTCATCCTCTAATTTTATTTTATCATTTAAACTTAAATCGTTATAATCGGCAAGTTCTTCATTAATAAAGACATAGTTACCATCAAAAGCTATATCCCAAGCATTATCAGTTATTTCATTCATTGTATAAGTACCACTTATAAACTCACTCATAGCATCTAGTGAACTATAACCCGTTAAAGTAAAATCAGTAGATGACATATTGTTTTCTTTCCCGTGTCCAAAGCCATTGGGCATATTATTATTTGATTCAATCTCGGCTTTTTCAATATTTTTACCATTAAGACCAACACTATAAGTATAATAATAGTTTTCAATATAATTACTATCGGCAAAAGATTCAACATCACTAATGGTGTAACTAGCAATATTATCAAACTTTTCCCTAGCATTTTCTCGGTCTTCAGCTTGTGATGAGTCAAAATCTTTCATCATATTAGCTCTATCAAAACTAATTGTTACTTCTTTGTCATAAGCACTTTTATAGGAATCAATCAAATCTACAGCGGTGTTTTTTATAGCCAAAGTTATCGTACAAGCACAAGCAATAATTAAAATAATTATTCCTATTAAAATATTCCTTCCCTTATTTCTTTTAATCGAAATCCACGCATTTTTTAATATAAACATAATCTTCCTCCCTTAAAACAATACCATTTTATGATGTAAATATTAAAGAAACATTAAAAAACATTAACTTTTTTTCGTTAATGCTCATTTATTTTAAATTTAACTTCAAATGTCGTATATCCCTCTTTAGAATAGGCTTTAATATTACCATTATGCGATATTACAATATTTTTAGCAATTGAAAGGCCTAAACCATATCGCCCACTTTTTCGATTATGACTTTTATCATTTCTGTAAAATCTTTCAAATATTTTTTCACATTCACTTTCAGGAATTGATTCACCCTTATTTATTATTTCTAATTTTATTTCTGATTTATCACTAGTAAGATTTACTCTAATTTTACTATTTTCTTTTCCATGACTAATAGCGTTATCTATTAAAATAGATACTAATTCATCAATGCTTTCTTTATGACATAAAAAGTTTAATTTTTCTTCTATATTAGTTTCAATAGTTATATTTTTTTCATAGGCTAAACTTTCAAATGTTAAAGCTCTTTTTTCCACGAGCAAAGATAGATTATTTTCACTGAAATTCTCTTTTTGTAAATATTCCGTTTTCGATAAATCTAATAATCTAGTGATTAAATTGCTCATTCGGTCCGATTCACTTTTCAAATTATTAATCCATTTTTCATTTTTCTTATTTACCTCTAAACAATCAATATTAGCCATCATAACAGCAAGAGGTGTTTTAAGTTCATGAGAAGCATTTGCTACGAATTCTTTTTCTCTATTAAAACTTTCCAAAACCGGTTTCGTAATCCATTCAGTTATTTTTTTAGAAATAATGTAAATAACAAACTCTCCAATACAAATTAATAATAAAGAAATTAATAAATTATTAAGTAACATATTTCTCGTCTTAGTTATATTTATAATCGTTAAAGAATTATTATTTTCTAAATTATAGGCATATTTATTCCAATATAAAGAACCAATTTTTACTTTACTAGTATTATTACTTGCAATAATATTTTTCGCCTTAGTTATAATTTCCTCACTAATAGCGTTATCACTATGACTTATTTGATCAACAATTTCATTATTAGCATTTAAGATAAAAGTATAAATTTCATAATCCATAACTTTTCGATTATGAAGTTCATCATTTATTGGCCTCATTTCTTTTTCAATTGGTTCATGTCTTTCCATAGTCAAATTTTTCATTCTTGTTAAATTATTTAATATTCCAGTATATTCTTTATGATAGGTTTGAACATTAAAAAATGTTGCAAAAAATATCGCAAATAAAGAGATAATGATAAAAATTGTATAAAATGTTTTCTTCTTTAAATTTTCCATATTCTTTATGCCTCCATTTTATACCCTAAATTACGAACAGCTTTAATATTTACTTTAGAACCGATAATTTTGATTTTCTTTCTTAAAAAAGATAAGTAGGCTTCTAAATTATTCGATTCATAATCATTGTCTATTCCCCAAACTTTGTCATAAATTTGTTCTTTAGAAATAATTTGCTCTTTATTATTCATAAAAAATTCCAGTAATAGAAATTCTCTATATGGGATATTTATTGATTCATTAGTATTTATACAAGTTAAAGTAGAAGTTCTAATATTTAAAGATAAATCACTATATTCTAAAATATCTTTAACTTTCGAATTTCCTTTACTTCTTAACTGCACATTTACTCTTGCAATTAATTCTTCGATATGAAATGGTTTAGTTACATAATCATCGGCACCATTATTAAAGCCTTTCAATTTATCTTCTAATTCAGATTTAGCTGTAAGCATAATTACTTTAGCATTTACAGCATTTTCTTTTATCTTTTTTAAAATTTCAAACCCATTTATTTTCGGTAACATTATATCAAGAATAATTAAATCATAGATATTAGATAAAGCATTATATAAGCCATCTTCACCGTCATAACTAGTATCCACTTCATATTTTTCTTGACGAAGTTTCACTGCAATAATATCTGCGATTGACTCTTCATCTTCAACAACTAAAATTCGCATCTTAACCTCCAACATTTAAATTATATATTATAAAAATTAAAGAAATATTAAAAATATTTTTTCATCAATAAAACTTTCATAATAATTATACCAAAGAAAAAGCAAATCTTACAAAAGAGTTGCTCACATAAAATGAATTTACTTCCTTTTAAATAATACTTTAAATGTTTGTCTTACAAATGGTTGAATAAAGAATAATTGAGAAAAATACGCAAATGGAAAATTTAAACAAATTAATTTTAACCAATTAGCTAAAAAAGTAAAAATATTAAATCCCATGTAATACGGATAATATAAAAAGGCAGCGATTAAACTCATTACCGGAACCATTATTCCAACTGTGGCACATATTACTGATGTTTCAAAATGAACGGGATCTGTTTTTTTAATGTCAAAGTTTTTACAAGCCATTTTAAAAGAAAAAGGTTGACCTATTAACATTTCCGCTAAATAAGCAAAACAAAATTCTGTTAAAACAACAGCCCATATAGGTAAATAATGGCCAAACATATAAACACCACCAAGTTTATTAATCGCATTTATTACACTACTTGCACCAGTTAAGTTCATAAGTGTAGCGCCATTTACAACATATAAACTATAAAATACATAAGCATGAACTGTAATAATAACGGTAATTAAAGCAAATATCGCTCTTTCAGACTTTTTTGTAGGCATCAACTTCACCTCCTCTTTAGCAACAAAAAACACATATAGGACTAGCACCTTTTCTAAATACATTTCTGTAATCAGATTTATGTGCTTAGCACTACATGTGTCAAATGTATTACTAATTTAGTTTAACATAATTTAATTTTTTTTGTAAGAATTTTTATGCAACTTACTATTTACAATTATATCTTTTAAAATTTATTTTTCAAATAATATAACATAGGAATAGTCATTATTAAATTTAAACATTCCTATACCTATTTTGGTAAACTTTTCATTGAAAATATTTTGACAATCTATGTCATTATAATCACAATATAAAACTAGTGAATTATAAACTCCTTGCATATTTTTTATTCCACCTCTAGTAGAAGACTCGGACATAACTACATCGTGTTTTATTCCTAAATCATCTAAAACTGTATTATAATATCTACCATTTGGTCTATAATTGTCATAACTATTCATAAACCCTACTTCCATTGCTCTTATAGAGGCTCCTAAAGATAAGTTTTCATCTAATTTATATTCATAAAGACTATTGGCTTTTCTCTTTTCATTAATAATATTAAATAATTGGTTTATATCTTGTTTATAAGTAGTCAAATTACTACTTGCTTCACTACGCATTTCTTTAGCGTCATCCCTAAATTTATCTAATTCATAATAAGATAACCTAGAATCTTCAACTTTTTCTTCTGTTCCATCTTTTCTAGTAGTAATTTTATACTTTACAATAGTATATTCTTCTATTCCATATTTATATTCTTTTCTATCAATCTCTTCTTCTTCATATTTAGTTGATATAACAGGATTTTCTTCTTTTTCATCAGTTGTTGAATTATTATTGGTAGTAGTATTTGTCGTACTAGTTGTTTTCTTCTTATTAACTTTTAAAGTAAAATCTTCTTCAGTTTTATTATTACTACTATCTATTGCCACATATTTTAATTTATAAGTGCCTTCTTTATTAAAATCATAATCACCCTCAATAGTGGCTTTTATTTCTTCTTTAGAATTATCACTTACTTTAACATTTTTTAATAAATTTATTTTAGTACCCGCTGTTGTACTTAATTCTTTAGTAAACTTAATTGTTGGTTTTTCAGTATCAACAACATTTATTTTAATAGCATATTCTTTTTCTTCTGCATTTTCTAAATATTTTAAAACTAAATCTTTTTCTCCTAAAGAACTAGTATCTATCTTTTCATCAACATTTATAATTTCAATATCATTATTTTCTTCTAATAAATCGGCAATTTTTACTTCACTATTAATTTCAACATTTAAATCTTCTTTTAATCGGATAACTACTTTATTCTCTTCTTCCTTTAAGGCATCTTCAACATTAGGATTATCTTTAACACTAAATAACTTAACTCCTAGTACCACAACCGCTGTTAATCCTAAGACTCCTAAAATTATCCCACCAATTATTTTAATCTTTTTTCCTTTCATAAATAACCTCTTTCTTTTTAATTATATTATATTATATCGTTTTTCAATTTAATAATAAAGTAGTATTTAATCAATAATTTTCTTGGCCACTACGACAAAACGCCCATTTTCTCTTGAATATTCACAAGTAGATAAAGTAATTAATTTATCCCCATATTG
>CANPYA010000058.1 GCA_947587565.1 uncultured Bacilli bacterium
GACTTTGATTCATTATTATACTATGACAAAAAGGCTCTTGAGAAAAGAATGGGCGAATGGCTAACTAAAAAGGATATAGTCAAAAATATGCTAGATAAAAAATATCCTACTCAAGAAATTATTGATATAGCAAAATTATCAGAAAAAGAATTTTCTGAGATGCTAGAAGAAATCGAAAAAGAAAGAGAAGAATAATGAATAAAATATAAGAATTAAAAGATGTAAGGAGTAAAAGTATATACAAGAGATATCTTTAGAAATTAAAATTAATTAGAAAGGATACTATTAAGTTAGTGTCTTTTTTTGTAAATTTTCAAAAGTGGATGCAAAAAGGTGTAATTATAAATGATAGAACTAGTCAAATATTAGATACTTCTTCCTTTTTATTTTCATTTGTATTATAATGTTTTAGTAAGGTTTAGGTGGTTAAGTTGAAAAAAATAGTTAATAATATTTTAAACATATTAATTCCAATTATATATGTTGTAGTTATGGTAATGTTTGGGTATTATCTTTTTAAATTAAATATTATTCCAGAGAAATATTTAATTATTGGAGGAAGTGTTTTTGGTTTAATAAATATATTAATAATATTCTTAAGTATTAAAAAACATCATTTAATAAGTAATATTATAATGCTTATTATTTCTATTCTTTTAGTGTTTGTTACTCTATATTTATTTAATACTTATCATTTTATTAATGGTATTCAAGTAAGTGAAAGTAAGATAACTTATAAAGTAGTAGTCTTAAAAGATAGTAGTTATCAAAAAATAAATGATTTAAGTAATAAAAAGATTGGCTATGTAAAAGATAGTACTAGTGATATAGAAGGTTATTTAACTAAAGTAATAAAATATGAAGATTATATAGATGAATTTACTAATTTACAAGATATGTTATATAAAGAAGAACTTGATGCTTTAACTTTAGAAGATAGTTATTTAAATTTAATCTATGAAGAAGATGAAGAATTTAAAAATAAAACTAAAGAAATATATAGTTTTAATGTTGTAGAGAAAAAAGTAGTAGAAGAAGAAAATAAAAATATTGACATAAATAAAGATGCTTTTGTTCTATATATAAGTGGTATTGATCAATATGGTAATGTTAATAGTGTAAGAGGTCGAAGTGATGTTAATATTTTAGCGGTAGTTAATCCCAAGACTAATAAAATTCTTTTAGTTAATACCCCAAGAGATTATTATGTGCAATTAGATGGTACAGTTGGTGGTTTAAAAGATAAACTTACCCATGCCGGTATTTATGGTATTGAAAAAAGTATGAAAACTTTAGAGAATTTATATACTATTCAAATAGATTATTATTTAAGAGTTAATTTTGATACTTTAGTAAAAGTAGTAGATACTATAGATGGCATCGATGTTTATTCGGATAAAGCATTCACTCCTTGGACAAATAGAGATGTTTATATTAATGAAGGTTGGAATCATTTTGATGGAGCTGCTGCTTTAGCATACTCTCGTGAAAGAAAAACTTATTTAACGGGTGATAATCACCGGGGGCAAAATCAACAACAAGTTATTACAGCCATAATTAATAAAGTAAGTAAATCTAGTGTTTTAATAAGTAAATATAATAGTATTTTAAGAACTTTAGATGGATCATTCCAAAGTAGTATGCCGATGGATTTAATAACGGATTTTATAAAATATCAAATTGCTAATATGCCAAGTTGGGATATTGAAAGTATTCATGTAACGGGATATGACAGAAGTGATTATACTTATAGTGCTCCAACCCATAAGGCTTATGTAATGGAACCAAATATGAATAGTGTTAATAAAGCAATTACCCAAATAAAAGAAGTTTTAGAAGAGAATTAAGATGCAAAAAGAAAGAAGAAAATTAATAATAGCCTATGGAGTTACAATTTTATGGATGATTATTATCTTCTTTTTTTCTAGTGCTAATGGTAATGAATCAAGTAATACTAGTATGGGAATTTTAAGCTTTACCGTAAGTAGTGTTGATAAATTATTGGTGAGTACTGGTATAAAAGATGAATTATATAGTCTAGAAGAAAAAGAAAATATCATCGAAGAATTAAATTATCCGATAAGAAAATTAGCTCATTTTAGTGAATATTTAATTTTAGCTTTATTATGGTTAAATGCTTTAAGATTAAGTAAAGTTAAAAAGAAATATTTAATAACAGTAATAATATGTGTTTTATATGCCATGACTGATGAATTTCATCAAACCTTTACTCCTGGTAGAGTAGGACATTATTTGGATGTCTTAATAGATTCAAGTGGGTCTATAACTGGTACATTATTTTACTATATAGTATCTAAAATTAAACATTAATTATTTTTAGATTCATTTTCTAAATAATCATCACATCTTTTAGCTAATATTAAAGAACAATTAATAAAAAGAATTAAAGTTAATAGAATGATTCCTAAAATAATATAGATAATTAACATAACTATTCCTCCCTGAATTAGTGCTTATTATATAATAAATGTTTTAAAAAAATTGTCGAAAAATATTGTTTATATTAATATTATGTTTAAAAAAATAATTAATATAATTAAAAAGAATAAATTATTAAAATAATTAATATATTTTATTGGTTAATTTTATGAAGAAAACAATTGACTTTATAGGCTTTTAAATATTATAATAATTTTATAAAGATGTGGGTAAATATGATTACATATTTTTCTACAGTAGTGGAAGAGGTGAAAGTAAGGAAGATATTTAGATTATGAAAATTTAAATTAGGCATATTAAAATATTTTTCTTATTTTTTTAATGCTTTGAATAAGAGAAAAATATTTGATATATGAAAAAAAGATTATTTTAGGAAAGGAGTATTTTATATGAAAGATTCAGAAAAGAAAAGTTTATTTATTATTCTTGGTCTAGTTGTACTAGCAGTTGTTGTAGCTATATTTGTAATTAAAGGTTGTGGTGTTAAAGAATATACTATAACTTATGATTCACAAGGTGGTACTGCGGTAAGTACAATGACTATTAAAGAAAATGGCACAATTAGTGAACCAGCAACTCCCGTTAAAGATGGATATACTTTTGTAGGTTGGTATTATAATGGTGAAAAATTTGATTTTAGTACTAAAGTTACAAAAGATATGACATTGGAAGCTAGATGGGAAGCTAAAGGCGAAACTACAACTGGTATGGAAGTTGATGCTGATTCATTTACTTTAGCACTTGGTAGTGACCGGACAATTAAAGTTACATTAACTGGCGATATTAAAGATGCTAAATTAAAATGGGAATCAAGTGATGAATCTATTGCTACAGTAGATAGCAAAGGAAAAATCAAAGCATTAAAAGAAGGTGACGTAAAAATTACTGTATCTACCGCAGATGGTAAATATAGTAAAGTTGTTATCGTTTCCGTAAAAAATGAAAGTGATGTAGCTGTTACTAAGGTTACTATTAGTGGTTCTAAAACAGTAGAAATAGGTAAAACTATTAAATTAACTGCTAATATTACACCAAAGAATGCTACTAATAAGGCTGTTACTTGGAAATCAAGTAATACGAAAATTGCGACAGTAGATAAGAATGGTAATGTTAAAGGTATTGCTGCTGGTACTGCTAAAATTACAGTAACTACTAAAGATGGTAATAAAAAGGCTACTATAACTATTACAGTTAAAGCAGAAAGTACAACAAAACCAACAATACCATCATCACCTGCAACTACAGAAGAAGATAAGGAAGTAAAAGTTACTAGTATAACAATTAATGGTAGTAAAACTATGGATTGGAATACAACTCAAACTTTAACTGCAACTGTAAAACCTGATAATGCAACTAATAAGGCTGTTACTTGGACAACAAGTAATGCCAATATTGCAACAGTAGATACTAATGGAAATGTAAAAGCTGTTGGTGAAGGTGATGTTACTATAACAGCAACTGCTAAAGATGGTAGTGGTGTTAAAGGAACAATTACAATTCATGTTAATGCTGTTTATGAAATAACCTTTACAGCTTATCATGCAGGTAATAAAGATGGTATTGATAGCGTATTAGTATACAATTATGAAATAACTAAAAATAATAAGACATTTAATGACTTTGCTGGATTTATGATTGGTACAGCTAAATTCTCTTCAAAAAGTGCTCATCAAGCAAGAACTTCTGAATTAGCTGGAAGACCAAACACGACAACTCTAGAATTAAGTAATGGTCATACTGTAACGGCAAATGTTAAATATGTAGAAAATAATTAAAGAAAGGGACGAAAAATGAAAAAAACTTATAAATTATTTGTTATAACTTTTATGGCTTTCTTTATGTCAGTATTATCTGTTAATGCTAAGAAAATGACTCCAGCAGAAATAGGTGAATTGGCAATAGAAGATGGTTATAATCCAAGATTTATTTATGTTATTGGTAAATATGCATATACTTCAGACTATAAATTTAATATTCAAGATATAATTCTTGCAGCAGCAGATAGTATTGAGGTAGAAGTTAATGAAAATAACTTTAACGAAGTATTAGACTCAATGACAATATATGCCATTGATAGAACTTATAATGGCTATACTCCAACTGGTTGGGAATTAGGAAAAAATGAAGTTGGTAATGGTGAAGCTTTTACTGAAACTGATATTCGTTATTTAAACCGCGCTGCAGTAATGGATATTGTAGATGCTAACGCTGTTATTGATGAAGCATTAGATACAGTAAATACTGTTGAAAATACTTATTTTGATTTACAAAAAGAAACAGATGGAACATTAACTTTTAATGTTCTTGATAGAGCAACAACTCTTGAAGATATTGAAGGTTCTGGTTTAATTGATGCTTTAGTTGCAGCATTAGATGAAAATGATGGAATTGAATCATTTACAATTGTAAGTAATGGTCATTCAAGTGCACAACCATTAGTTATTAATAGAGATTTATTAAATGACCCTGATACAGCTTTAACAAAATTAAAAGATTTTGTAAAAGCTGTAACTACTAAAAAATACAATGTAGCAACTTTAAAAGATTTAGTTGGAAAATTTACTGTTACAATATCTTTAACTGATGATGGATCTCAATTTAGTGATACAACTGAAGTTCCAAAAACATATACTGTTAATGTTAAACAAACTGAAGTAAATACTGAAACTTTAATTGATAGTTATATTGAAAGTGATAATGAATTATATGAAATTCAACATAGTGGTCAAAATTTAACTGTTACAGTTCGTGAAGGAACAGAAACAACTGTAATTGAAGATGGTATGGGTTCTGGTGTCATAGCAGGATTATTAGAAATGGTTCAAGAAGATGGCATTAAAGAAATAGACTTTACTTATACTGAAAAGAATGTAAATTTAAATCTTACTAAAGAAACTACTGTTGAAAATTTAATAGATTGGTTCCATGTAAATGCCGAAACAATATTTGATAAAACATCAGGTATTACTAATGCAGATTTAAAAGGCAAAAGTTTCACTTTCAAAGTAGTTGTTGATGAAAGCAAAGCAGTTGGAGCTCAAAGTAATCCAACAGAATATACAGTTACTTTTGCAAACTAATTAATTAAATTGAAAGGGTGATGAAATTCACTCTTTTTATATTGGAAAAAACATACCAATAAAAATGCAAAAAGTATTCCAATATATATAAAAATAGCATTATAATAGACAAACAATCTTAAAAATAATATAATTAAGACAAGAAGTTTTATAAATACTTTAATTAGAAAATGGTGATTTTAAATGTTGGTAGAAAAAATAAAAAATGAATTAATTGCTCAAAGAAAATCTAAATTTAAAGGGAATATTTATCATTATTCTCAAGTTAATTTTGCCTATAATTCTAATAAAATTGAAGGTAGTAGTTTAACGGAAGATGAAACTGAAGAAATATTTACAACCGACTCTTTTATTCCTAAAAGTGAAGATGCTATTAAATTAGATGACCTTATTGAAATGAAAAATCATTTTCGTCTTTTTGATTATACCTTAGATATTATTGATGAAGTTTTAAGTAAAGATATAATGATTAAGATGAATATGATTTTAAAAAGAAATACTACTGATGAAGAAAATCCCCGTTATAATGTTGGTGGTTTTAAAGTAGTTCCCAATAAAATTGGTTTAATTAATGTTATTGATACCTCTAGTCCCGAAAATGTTGAAAAAGATATTGATAATTTATTAACAGAATATCATAAATTAAAAAAAGTAACAATTGAAGATATTATTGAATTTCACGTTAGGTTTGAACGTATTCATCCTTTTGGTGAACGAAACGGTCTCGGCTATCTTTCTTATTTATAATAAATAATGAGTTTGTGCTCATTTTTGACAAATACAATTTTATCAAATAATTCATGGGCTATTATGGATTTATCAAAATCACTTATTTCATTATCTCTAAATGTATCATAAGCTGATTCACATTTTTTAAATATTTTATTTCTAACAATATTAACATCTTTATCCTTTTTTACTTCTTCAATTTTTGATAGAAGTATTTTTTTGTCATTTAATAACCGAATTTTATTTTCTTTATATTCTTCTAAAGAATCAACACCATTTTCATAAGCAATTTTTATTCTTTCTTCTTTTTGTTCTATTTGTGATAATTGATTAGTTAAAATCGATATTTCACTATCATTTTTAAAAGACTTTGGATTTATCTCAATATTTATAGGCTTATTTTTACAAGTTTGATCTAACTGTTCTAAAATAGCATCTTCAACTTGTTTGACAGTAATAGAATGACTTATTTTACATTTGCCATGAGTGTAATTACTACATTGAAAATATTTATTAGTTTTAACCATTATTCCACCGCAAGTATCACATCGCATAATGCCACGTAGCCAATGTTCTTGCTTTGGAGAAATCTTATTTTTATTGTTATAGACTATTGAAAATTGTTTTAATCTGTCTTGTGCTTTGTTCCATGTTTCTAAATCTATTATTGGTGGGAAATTGGAATCTTTAATAATGGTATTTGGATTATTGAAGTTTCTATCCATACCACCTTCAGTCCATCTTGCTTTTCCAATATAAACAGGATTATTTAAAATCCATCTGATAGTTCTATCACTAAATTGATTGTTATTTTTAGTTTTGATTCCTAAATCATTTAAATAATGACATATTTTAACTATACTTTCTCCATCAATAAATTTTTGAAATATAATTTTTACTATTTCAGCCTCATCTTCTTTTATTTTCATTTCACGAATAACTTTCTCTTGATTATTAATTCTTTTTACATCAACTACAATTTTTACATATCCAAAAGATGCTCTACCAATATGTTCTCCACGATTTGCTTTTTTTCTTAATCCTTTTTTTACTTCATCGGATAAGTTCATCGAATAGTATTCTCCCCAAGTTTCGAGTTGACTTTCCATCATCATTGCCAGTTTTCTATCTTCAGGCAATAATTCTTTAACCGCTACAATATCAACGTCATATTTTTTTCTTAACATGGATTTATAAACGATACTATCTTCTCTATTACGAGCAAATCTATCTAATTTATGAACTAGAATAATATCGATAGGTTTAGACTTTTCCTTTGCTTTGCTAATCATTTTTTGAAATTCTGGTCTTTTATCAGCTCTTGTTCCTGATATTCCAGCCTCAATAAATATATTTTCTTTAGGTAGCCATATTTTTTCTCTATACAATATTTAATAATATCTTCTAGCTGTGCTTCAGGACTAAATTCTGTTTGCATATCTGTACTAACTCTTAAATATGCCGATCCATTAATTATCTTTTCATCACTATTTAAATTGTTTATTAAATCACATAATTTTTTATATATTTCTAGATTGTTTAATAATCCGTCAACAGTTAAATTATTATTCATTTTTACACTCTCCTTATATTGCTAAATTTAACAAATTTTGATATAATGAGAGTACACAAAAAAGAATTTTCGTGGTAGATTATTTTTTATTTGTGTACTCTTTTATAGAGGAGCTCATTGTTGGTAGCAATGGGCTTTTTTTAATATAATAGGAAAGTCATACAACAAAAATATTGCTAAAAATAAGCGAACAAATGTCGAAGAAGAAAGAACAAGCAAG
>CANPYA010000059.1 GCA_947587565.1 uncultured Bacilli bacterium
TAAGACACATCTTCTATCCTATGATTTTATTATAAAATATTACCCCCCCCAGTCAACATTTTTTATTCAAAATCAATTTTTTTATTTTCTTTTTTTGTATTTTGAAATTTACACATAAAATTTTTTGACAAATAATCTGTTTTTTGCTAGAATAAGCACAGTTTTATTGAAGGGGTGATTATCTTATGACTATTTTTGAATATATAGATTACAATAAACCTTATTTTTTAGAAGAATTTTTTTATAATAATATGATTCATAAATTATATTTATATAAATCATTTTTTTCTGATGCTCAAAAAGATCAATATTTTTTAAAAATATTTCATTTAACTGAGAAAAAAGAAATTATTTGTGAAGGTTATATTTATTTTTATGTTGATATTCCTACTAAAACAACATCTTTTATCGGGGCTTACATCAAACCAGAATATCGCGGTAATGGTTTATCTTCTTTCTTATATGCTTACTGGATTAATTTTTGCCTAGATAAAGATATCATTCATTTTGATACTAACCCTAAACAAAGAAAACCATTCTTAATCTATAATTTAAAAAAGTTTACTTTTGAAATAATTAATCCTGACTATTATCATAAAAGTCCTTATACAATAAATATTTGTGCTAAAGAAAATGATCGAACTAAATATTTATATTTTCATAATCAAGAATTTGGAAAAGTATTCTCTAAAGGAAAAATAATGCAAAATGATAATTATGCTTTACTTAATGATATAAGTGCTGATACTTTAGTTTTAGATGATGTCTTATTGTCGACTCCTTACTTTATGCAAGATGAAAATAAAGCTTATAAAAGAAGCCTTCAGATTCAAGAACGATTTAGATAATTGTTCTTTTTTTATAAGTATAAATTTATAATTAAAAACCACACTATAAAATAGTGATAACATGAAAAAAGAAAATACAGAATGCGTTATTAATAATATTGTAATTTCTAATCCTCAAAAAATTATTTTTAAAAATCCCAAGATTACTAAATTAGATTTAGTTAAATATTATGATAAGATAAGTATAAGAATGCTACCTTATATTAAAAATCGGCTTATTTCAGTGATTCGTATGCCTGATGGGTATGGAGGAGAAAAATTTTTTAAAAAACATTTAGAAAATAAAAATAAAGGTATTGGTAAGAAGATTTTAAAAAATACCAATGATAATAAAGAAGATTACTATTATATTAAAAATAGTGAGGGTTTAATTAGTGAAGTGCAAATGAATAGTTATGAATTTCATACTTGGGGAAGTATGGTTAATAGTTTAGAAAAGCCTGATATAATGGTCTTTGATTTAGATCCTGATGAAAAATTAGATATTAAAAAATTACGAGAGGGAGTTAAAGATTTAAAAAGTATTTTAGATGAATTAAAGGTAAAATCTTATTTAAAAACTAGTGGTGGTAAAGGTTATCATATTGTAGTGCCTTTTAAAAATACTATCTCTTGGACTAAATTTAGAAAAATGGCCCGTGATATTGCGGTCGTAATGGAAACTAAATGGCCCGAAAAATATACTAGTAATATTAGAAAGAAAAATAGAAAAGGTAAAATATTTATTGATTGGGTACGTAATACACGTTCTTCAACAAGTGTAGCTCCCTACTCGATTAGATTAAGAGATAAATGTTCTGTATCTATGCCTATTAAATGGAGTGAACTAGATAAAGTAAAACCAGATGAAGTTACCATAGAAGATACTATAAAAAGAAGCAAAAGAAAAGATCCTTGGGAAGGATTATTTGAAAACTTAAATTAAATAATGTAAACAACTTAATTTAGCAGACAGTGTCTGTTATTTTGATAAAAATTATTATTTAGATAAAAGCAAAAGGAAGAAATCAACTCTTCCTTTTTAAAATAAATCTAAATTATGGGGCGGAGTAAGGGAATCGAACCCTTGCATACCGGAGCCACAATCCGGCGTGTTAACCACTTCACCAACTCCGCCATAACTCAAGTAAAATAATACCAAAAAAATTAATAAATTGCAATAAAAATAGGCTAATTTTAGCCCATATCGTTTAAATTAACATTTTCATTTTGAATAAAGTCTGCAAAATAAACTTTGAATTTTTCAATTTCTTTGACTCTTACATCATCATAAACACTTTTAGCGTTACAAATCGCTTTATAAAAATGTTTGGTTGTAACTACTTTTTCATTATCATATAAAGCATAAGTAAAAGCATTAGCGAGAATTGTTAAACAAATATCGGGATAACGACTAGATACTTCATAAATTCTTTTATATTCATCAGTCATATCTACAATAAATCTTAAAAATTTCTCGGTTTGATAAGGTTGATAATTTATTTTTACCCCAATTTGTTTTTCTAATTTAGGGATTGTGCCCATTAAAATTTTAACCGTCGTATCTTTATCAGTTTCTAAAACATCAATCTTTTGAAATCTTCTTAAGAATGCTCTATCCCTTAAAATATAAGCTTCATACTCTTCATTAGTTGTCGCCCCGATCATTTTAATAAGGCCTCGGTCAAGACTAGGTTTTAAAAGGTTAGCAAAATCAATACCACCACTTCGATTAACTAAAAGATGGGTTTCATCAATAAATAGAATAGTCTTTTCTCGGGCCGCTATTTCCCGCATAATAGCATCTAATTTAGATTGCGTATCTTTTTCATTCGTAGCAACCCCAATTAAACTGGCCACATTCATTTTAATAACACTCCATCCTTTTAAAGCATCAGGAACATTATTTTTTTGAATTCTATAAGCAAGACCTTCCACAATTGCGGTCTTACCAATACCGGCTTTACCTACTAAAAGAGCACTTTTTTCGGGAGTTAATAAAGTTAAGATGCATTCTTTTATTTCTTCATCTCTTGCAATCGCCGGATCTGTTATATATTCTTTTTCGGTTAAATTTTCGCCATAAACATCAATTAAAGATAAAACTTCTTCATTCATTTTTTAGATCACCTACAATAAAAGTATAGCATAATTTGACAAAAAATAAAAATGGTTTATAATATATAGTTATATTTTTTAAGGGGGAATTTAAAAAATGGCAAATTACGAAGAAATATGTGGTCATTGTCTATGGTTAGATGAAAAAAATAAATCTAGATGGGCTGATGAATATTACTGTAATAAAAAATATCGCGGGGGTTATCATTGTAAGACTGACCGTGGATGTCGTGACTTTGAACTTGATAAAAGTAAAGTAAGTGAAAATAATCCGGGATGTTATATTACCACTATGGTTTGTGATGTCTTAGGTTATGGGGATAATTGTGAACTACTAACAACTTTAAGAAATTTTAGAGAAAATTATTTAAAAACTAAACCAGAATATTTACCACTTCTTTTAGAATATGATCAAGTTGGACCAATCATTAGTGAAAATATCAGAAACTTTTCTAATAAGATTGACTTAAGTATTCATGCTGTTCAAAAATATTTATATCCATGTTTAATAGCTATTAACAATGAACATTATGAAGACGCTGTTAATATTTATCAAGAAATGGTTTATTTCTTAAAAGAATTATTTAATATTCCAAATTATACTATAGAAGTTCCTGAAAATATTAATTTAGAAACTCTAGGTAAAGGAAGAGTTAGAACTTATAATAAAAGTGCCAGTTAATTGACACTTTTTATTTTATTTAAAATTATTTTTAACAAATTTAACTAAGTCTAAAGCCGAATTCTCATTAATTATTTTCTTTTGATTAGTAGTTAATTCTTTTTGTAATTTTGGATTATTTAATAATAATTCTAAAGATTTAACTACTTCATCTTCATTGGTGGCTTTTAAACTCATTTTATTACTTTCAAAAAAATTAGCATTATAATTTTCAACTCCTGGTATTGGCATCATATGAATTAAAGGTTTATGTAAAGTCGCTACTTCACTAGTGGTAAGACCGCCGGGTTTGGTAATGATTATATCAGCACTCCCCATATAATCTTGCATATTCGTGGTATATCCCAAAACTAAAAGATTAGTACAATTTAATTCTTTTAAAGAGTTATATAATTTTTGATTATTACCACAGATAACAATAAAATAAACTTCGGAAAATTTACTTGTTAATACTTTAGTAAGATCCACCATTTTACCAAAACCCATACTCCCTGATGTAATTAAAACTTTGGGATACTTTGTTTTGAAATCAATTATTTTGGCTTTTTTAAATTGTGATGCCACTGGTATACCAAAATGAAGCAATATATCTTTACTTATACCTTTTTTTATAAAATCACTGGCTAATAATTTACTCGGTATAACAAAATAATCGGGATTAGTTTCATTCCAAAACGGAATACATTCATAATCTGTTGCTACATTGATAAATTTTATCGGATATTCTTTTTTAATCTCGGTTAAGGCCATACTGGGAAATAAATGGGTACAAATTATTAAATCATAATGATTATCTTCAATATACTTAATTAATTTTTCTTTACCAAGTTTATTTAAAAGATAAACTGGTGATGTTATGTTAGTTTTGTTATAAAGTTCGCCAATTTTATAAACTTCTTTAAAAACCATACCTTTTCCTTTAGTAGAGTCTAAATATAATTTTTCAATTAAAGAAGATGCTTTTTCATCAATTAAATCTAGATAATTTTGATAATGACAGGTGATATTGGCATCCGCAAATTCTTTTTCAATATAATGGGCACAAGCATTATGTCCTCCACCTGTACTACAGGATAACACTAATATTTTCATTCGCTACTCCAATTGTTATTAAACATATTTTTTAAATAATCTCTATTAAATGTTTTATCTAATACCTCTTCATATTTATTTTTAGGAGGTACACCCTTTTCCCAAGCTTTAGCTCTTTCTACCGCACTTATGGTAAGTAATATATCAAACATTAAAAATACTAATAAACAAATCATGACAATTTGCCCAACTTTTTTATTTATCTTATCAATTAATTTTTGAATCCAGGGGTAAGCATACTTAATCCAACCCAAACCAAGAAATCCCCAGAAAATAGAATACATTAACGCAATCCGACCATTAATATTTAAAAATTTTTCCGAATAATCCCAAGCCGGAAAACCAATAACTAATTCCATACCCCAACTCATAATATATTCTAAAATTGAACCCCCAATAAAACTTAATAAAAAGACTTTAATTGGAGAATCATCTTTAAATCGATATAAAAGAATGGTAAAAACTACCGCACAAATCCCATAAGCAAAATTAAAGGGACCAATTACCACCGCACTATGATTAATTAAGACACCTTTTTTGAAAAAAGTCCATAAAAATTCGATAACATAACCTAAAAGGCTCGAAAATAAAAAGACATAAAACATATCGTAAAAATTTAACTTCTTCATATTATCACTAAAAAAAGTATAACACGATTAAATGTTATTGTAAATTAGCGAACATTTTTTAATTATCTTTTTATTTCTTTTGTTTCTATATTCTTTAATATTTCATCTTGATATTTGTAAGCTATATTATTTAATATTTCCTGTAATTTTTCTTTAGAAATTGTATAGTCACTAAATTTAAATTCTTTATTTTGAATAATTAACATATATTTTTCAAATAAATCTAACATATAATCAACGTTGGTATATAAAGATATAAATTCTTCACCCATAATTTTTCTTTGTAAATCATATTCCATCGTTTGCCATATTAAATTAATATTTTCAAAAACAGCCTCTAAAAAATCTAAATCATTCTCTTCTTGTTTTATAGTTGTTTCATAAGGTTTATGAATTGTATCATGTTTATTATTTATTTTTTCAATCATATTTTTTATTTGTTCTTCAGTAAATCCTAATTCTTTTAAATAATTATGACTTTTAGTAATTAACATTAATTTACTATAAATATTAGCATTTTCTATTGCCCGATTTTCATCCCAATTTTTAGGGTCATATTCATAATTATTTAAAAGTATATCTAAATTTTTTATTATATTTTCAAGATAATTTTTTAAATATTGACTTAAATATGTATTAAGATAATTATACAATTTTTTTAATTCTTCTTCAGATATTTGAGCTATACTAAAATTAAATCCTTCTTTAAAATTACATCTTCTTTCTTTACCATTATTAAAAGTAACATTACCACTGCGATCTAATTCATAACCATTGAGTCCAATTTCTTTTAAAGACACTCCAAAACGATATTCTTCTTTACTTGAGCCAATATCCATAAGATAATTCATTCGACTTGTAAATGCCTTAGCTAATTCTGAATTAATTTGTAAAGCATCTCTCTTTTTTAAAAAATCAATTATTACTGCTAAAGGATATTCTTTATAAGCTTCTTCTTTTATTTTAAAAGCAATATAATCAACAGGTAAATATTTATATTTAATTTCTAATGGTTGACTTTGTAAATCATATTTAACCATTTTTCTTTTATTAATTGCTAGAACTATATTTTGATAATATTCTTGTACTTTAGGCATATCTAATGTCGATAAAGTAAATTCTTCTTCATCAGTATCATATACTCTTTTAATAATTTCTTTTTCAAAATCATCAGATATATCAATATCTTTATAAAGTTGATGTCCATGACGGGTATAAAATTCTGGATCATGACCAAATTTTTGAAAACCACATCTTCCATTATTATTTACTTTACGGTTATTATCCCAAGTAACATCAACACCATATTTCTTGTTATCAATTTCAATAATATTAAAAGCATGAACATCTTTTTGATTTTGATAATAATTTTTTATACCTACTCTATCTAACATTTCTTTATATACTAGAGCAAATCCAGAACAAACTAACTTACCATATAATATACCATTTAGACTTCTTTCAGTAGTTCCTAAAGATTGAATATTTTCATATTCTTCTCCATATTCCATATCTTCAACTAAAGAGCTATATAAAAACATAGCTTTTTCAAATTCATTCCAATTTTTATCAATAAAACTTTCGTTATATTCAAAATAATTAATAATCTTTTTTAAGTCAAAAGGAGACACATAAGTTCTATCGATATATTTTTGATCTTGATATTTAGCTTTTTTATCATAATCTAGACCACCTTTAATACTAAAAACTACTCTTAAAGAATTAATTTTAGAAATAAGTTCACTAGTTAAACCTTGAGTATTATCTAATATTAATATAGTTCTGTTTTTAAAGGCATTAATTTTTTCAATATCTTTCTCATTTATTATTCCTTCAATTTTATATTTATCTTTTGCGATTGGTATAAATTCGGCCATTTTAATTCAATCACCTTTCAACTACTATATTATTATCATATCATAAAAATTTTATTCTAAATTAAAAAATATTATCTTACTTGACATTATTGTATACTTCTAAGCCAAATATTTGAATTATTAAACCTTCTGCATATTTACTTCTATCATCTTCATTGATATTTTTTAAAGAATGAACCTTAGTTATTTTATAAAGAATGGCATTATACTCTACAGAACCTCCATCTTTTAAATGGTTAGGTATAGGTACAATTAAAATTAATAAAACTATAATAGTTAAAATAATTATTATTTTCTTATGCATATTTTTTCCTCTCTTATTTTTTATTTAGCGATAACTCATAACTTATATCAATTAATTTATAGATTTCTTTTAAAGTAACACTACCATCTAGTTTTATAGTTAACCAGCTATTTTTATTCATATGATAACCCGGAAATATTTTTTTATTATCTACTATATTTTTAATATCTTCTTTCGGATATCTTAAATCGATAATTTCTATTTTTTTATTTTCTTTAATTCCTAATTTATTTTCTTCAATTGTCAGAATTAAACCATACCATTTCTTATTTTGTTTATTTCGCCAGATAGCATCAGTTGGAAATTTTTCCCATAAAAATTCTAAATCATCATGGTACTTTTCTTTAATATATTTAATTACTTCCATAGTTTGTTCACTTTTAAAAATATTAGAATTAGTACATTTATTAATTACATCATTTATAACTAAATTATATTCATCTTTGACTTTACCAACAAAGTCTCCAGAAGAATCTGG
>CANPYA010000060.1 GCA_947587565.1 uncultured Bacilli bacterium
ATATAGAAATAGAATGGAACATTGAATTTTAAGAAATAATGATATTTTTGGACTTTTCCTATTCCTGCACATGGCGGGAGCGACCCGGGAACTAGTGGTAATGGCATAAGGGAAAAAGATTATACATTAAAAATCAGTGAATATATGAAAAATAGATTTGATGATTTAGGTATTGATAGTGCATTAACTAGAACTGGTGATGAAACACTAGACTCGAATGCAAGACCTAAAAGAGCCCAAAGTTTTTATGGAAATGGTAATGATGTTATTTTAGTGTCTAACCATATAAATGCCGGCGGCGGTGATGGTGCCGAAATAATTTATTCTCTTCGTAATAGTGATGCTTTATCAAAAAAAATTGCTACCGAACTGGAAAAAACAGGTCAAAATGTACGTAAATACTATCAAAGAAGATTACCTAGTAATCCTTCTAAAGATTATTATTATATTTTAAGAGATACTCCTAATAACGAATCAATTATTGTGGAATATGGTTTTGTTGATTCTAATGGTGATGATGTTAGCTTAATTAAAAATAACTGGGAAGAAATGGCGGAAGCTGTTGTTAAAGCTATCGCGGAATATATTGGGGTTCCCTATACGCCTTTAGAAAGTGAAGACTATTATCGGGTTCAAAGTGGTGATACATTATGGGGAATTGCTCGTAAATTTGGTATTACTGTAGATGAACTTAAGAAAGCTAATAATTTAACAAGTAATGCGTTATCAATTGGCCAGTTACTTTATATTCCTAAAAAAGAAACTGATGTTGTAGAATCAGAAGTTTATACTGTCAAAAGTGGTGATACTTTATATGGTATTGCTCGGAAATATAATTTAACAGTTGATGAACTTAAAAAATTAAATAACTTAACAAGTAATACCTTGTCAATCGGTCAAAAATTAGTAGTTAAAAGCTCTAGTATGGAAAAAGAAAATACTTATACCGTTATGAAAGGTGATACCTTATATGGCATAGCTAATAAATTTGGAGTTACTGTTGATGCCATAAAATCACTAAATAATTTAAAGAATAATACTTTGTCAATTGGTCAAGTTTTAAAAATACCGACTACTTCCAACAATATATTAACTTATACGGTTAAAAGTGGTGATACTTTATATGGTATTGCGAGAACTTATAATACTACTGTTGATGCCATCAAAAAATTAAATAATCTAACTAGCAATACTTTATCTATCGGCCAAACTTTAATTTTACCCCAATAAAAAAGTCACTTTAGTATGACTTTTTTTAACTTTTACAAACATCAATCCATTCTTTATAATTAGAAGTTTTTTCTAACTCACTAATACTTAATTCAATGGCACTATTATGACTACCACAAGCCGGGTACACTGTTTCATAATCTTTTAATGAAACATCTAAATAAACATCTATTCCTGGATTAATTCCAAAAGGACAAACTCCGCCAACTTCATGCCCAATTATTTTCTCCACCTCATCAAACGGAATCATTTTCGCCTTTGTATGAAAATATTCTTTATATTTATGATTATCTATTTTCATATTACCGGCAACTACTATTAATATTGGTTGCTCATTTACTAAAAATCCTAAAGTTTTCGCAATCCTTTCTTCTTTAGTATTAAGAGCAATCGCTGCTTCCTTAACCGTTGCTGATGAAACATCAAATACTTGAATCCTTTTATCTAAATCAAATTTTTTAAAATATTCTTGAACTCTTTCTAATGCCATATTTATCTTACTCTCTTTCTTGTTTGCTCATACTTTTTGGCCATATATTCTGGTTGGTATGCTTCCATAATTTTTCTATCATAATAATCTATTGCTAAATCAACATTGAAGTATTTTCCTTCAAATAATGCTATTTCTTCTAGCGTTAAATTAAAATCTCTAATAAATCTTTGCATTTTAATAGAATTTAAATTAAGAGCAATATTAATAATTTCTTCTCTTTCTAAATATTTAACTATTTCAATATCACTAGCAACATATAAATCATCATAACCATTGTATTCATCTTCACTTTTTATAATTGTCCCACTGCCAATAACCTCAGCTACTAAACAATTTCTTTCGCCCATAGTACTATATCTTAAAGTATCTTCCATATATTTAGCAAAATGATAACCATTTCCATATATGCCAAATTTTATTTCACCATCTCTATGATAATGTCCCACCGGCATAATTTTTCCATATTTATTAGTCCCATCTAAAGCAAAAGATTTATAACCTGCAATAATCATTTTAAATAATTTTTAAATTCCTTTTTTATTAAGTTAGCCATTTCGCCTTCTCTTAAAAAACTAATTTTTTTATCTTCTACTTTAATAATTGTTGATGCTGTCGTATTCATTTTACCTTCATAGTAAGTATAATCAATTTGTTTAAAAAATTCTTCATCTAATTCATCTAAATCACTTACAACATCACTACCAGTTACATTTGCACTAGTTGAGACAATAGGACTTCCTAATTTCTTAATTAACTCTCTTAAATCTTCACGATCAGGAACTCTAATACCCACAAAAGGAGATGCAGACGTTACTAAATCACTAATTTTACTATTTTTCTTAAGTAAAAAAGTTACTTTACTCGGGGTATATTTATTTATTAGTTGTTCTTCTAAAGGACTTAAACTAACCACATATTCTTTTAACATTTCTTTATCACTAACTAAAATATTAAAAGGTTTGGGAATCTCTCTTTTTTTGGCTTTATTAATTTTCTTCATTCCAACTTCACTATTAACAGAACAAGATATCCCATAAACTGTATCAGTTGGAATAACAATCACTCCATCATTTTGTAATTTTTTAACTAATTCATCAATTGGCATTTTTATTCTTCTTTCTATAATTTTTTAATGGGATTCGAGATAGCGTCTTAATCTTATGAATATCTTCATAAATACTCACCATATATTCACTAAGTTTATTAATAATTTGTTCTAATTCTTCAATGTTGCTTACTAAAATATCTCCGGGATTTAGTTGGGCAAAAATTATATGGCAATCATCTTTTACTGTATAACAAATTGGAGATGTAATTTTATCTATTTTAACATTCGGCTTAATACTTTTTTTATTTTTATTATAAGGTGTAAATAATGCTGTAATCGTACTACAATAACCCATATAAATTGAGAATACTTTACGAAGGGGAAATTTTGTCCGACTATCATCTTCTTGATATTCAACAACATCAATAGCTACAACATTTTCTAAAATACTATAATCAATTTTTTCTTGTTCATTAAAAGGTAAGTTTAAACTAAAAGGGACAATATTATCATCTATATCGCGGGCATTTATTAAACTTAAAGTTATTTTATCATCATATTTAAACATTTTTAACCTCCCTCATTTAAGGTTATTATCCCATGTAAAATAAGATGTGTCAATTTAGAAAAGTTCATTTTTTATTTCTTTTATTTAAATCATCAAACATTTTAAATTTTAAAGCCTCATCAGTATTATTATTTTTTTGACCTTTGTTTTTAGGAGTAAGTAAAAGTAGAAGTATAATAACAATTATTAATTCCATAATATTAGTCCTTAACTTTCTTTAATTATCCCATTTATTCTAAAGAATTGTCAATTTATATTTAAAATATTGCAAGTAATTTAAAAATCCTTTAATATATAGACAAAGAGGTCTAATTATGAATATAGAAAAATTGCGAAACAATGCTTGGGCAAAAGCTAATGAGTTAATAAATAACATTTATAATAATAGTTCATTTGATTTTGATAGCAAATTAAAAATAGTTATGTATCGCATTAAAACGGAAGATAGTATCTTAAAAAGACTTAATGAAGGAAAGTATCCCGATAATTATATTTATGATTTATTAGGTATTAGATATGTTTTAAATAATAGAGAAGATTGTTATGAACTTTTAGATAGTATAAAAAAAATTCAAGATATTAAAATTCAAGAAATAAAGAATTATATAGAAAATCCTAGAACTAAAACATCAAAATATAAAGCTATTCATATACGGATGCAATATAAAGATACTCCAGTTGAAATTCAAATTATGGATATTCCTATGTTTAAATATACTGAATTAACTCATGATGCTTATAAAAAAGGTTTAATATAAAATTAAAACACGCATTATTATCGTGTTTTTTAAATTTTTAAACTACTTCTTTAACTTTTTCCTCTAGTAATCTTTCACTTTCCCATTTTTTAGCTAAGTAATAGCGGTCATAAGCACCACCCATAAAGGTAAATTTTTCACTTTTACTATCAACTTCATAATCATTATTTAATAAAAAGGTATGTAAATATTTTAAAGCTTCATCCATATTTTCCCCAATAAATTTTGTATATTCAGAATTATTTATATTATTGGGATTAATTTCTTTTGTTAAACAAAAATAATATTTATAACTATCACTAGCTAACATTTTTATTGAACAACGAATACCATTAGGTTTATTTTGCGATAGCGTAACAGCATAATTATTAACACCACCACCCCAAAGATTCCAATTATAAATTTTCGCTAAAGTATGAACTTCATTCATAAATTCAAAAAATTCTTGATGTAGAAGAAAACGCCATTCAATTTCTCCTTGTTCTTGCTTTTTACCAATTTTATTTCGCCAATTTGCCATAATACTTCTCCTTATTCCTTATTATAAGATACTTTAACTAATTAAACAAGAAATTTAATAAAGAAAAAAACTCCCAAAACGAGAGTTATATATCTAATGGCAGGGGATGAGAGAATCGAACTCCCAACTAAAGTTTTGGAGACTCCTATTATACCATTTAACTAATCCCCTAAATGGACACAAATAGATTATAACATAATTATTTTTAAAATACTAGCATAAGATATGATAGGTGGTTAAATTATGCTTATTAACTATACGACTAAAGAAGTAGATTTACTAGCCAGAATTATGCGGGCCGAAGCCTTAAATGAAGGGGACCTTGGCATGCTCATGGTGGGAAATGTTGTTGTAAACCGCGTTATTGCCAATTGCTATACTTTTACCGATATCGATTCTATAACGGATGCGATTTATCAAAAAAATCAATTTTCAGGAATTAATGGTTCTTTATTTCAAGCGAGTCCCACATCTTTTGAAAAAGGTTTAGCTGAAAGAATCCTCCGGGGTGAATATTATTATCCGGCCACTCACGCTTTATGGTTTTATGCCCCAGGTTCATCTTCTTGTCAATCCTCCTGGTATAGTCAACCTCTCGCGGGCAAATATAAAAATCATTGTTTTTATCGTCCCGATAAAGGAAAATGTGCAGAATTATATTAACATTTTAAAAAATTAATGGTATAATCTTTGGTGCAAGGAGTGTGTTTATGAAAGTATTAAAGAAAAATTTACCTGCTGGTGTAAAAAAGAAATTTACGCGTTATAAAGGAGTAAAAGTTAAATTAATTCCTAATAAAGTAAAATCTAAGAAAAATAAATAGAGAATACTAAGTGTTAATTAATATTCTCTTTTTTAATGCTATTCAAAGAATTTATCAATCCGGGTATTAAGAACTACCGAAATCTTATATAAAGTATCGATTGAGCAACCAACCTTGCCTTTTTTAAATTCTAGTCTTCTTGTGAAATCATAAGATTTGTCAATATCTAGGGCTAGTTGTTCTTGAGTAATTCCTGCTAGAGTGCGATACTTCTTAATGTTTTCGGATATCCTTTTCCTGATATCATCTTTGAATTCAAAATCTCTCTTAAATGCTGTCATTTTATAACCACCATCTATATTGTTTCAAAAAAAGATTAATTTGTCCGGGAACTAATATGTCCCTAAAAATTTCTGCCTTAAAAACTCGAGAAGATATTTACAAAACCAAAGTCCTTTGGTATAATTTAATTACAATAAGAGGGAGTGGTTATAATGAAAATGTTAACTGCAGAAATTACAAATTTACTAGACAAGTTATATAACCTAAGAGGAGAAGATAGTGTTATATTAACCAAAATGGCTAGTGAAAAAGAAGTTGCTAGTGAAACCAAAGAAAGGACAACTAACGAAAAAGCTGAACTTCAAGAAAAAATTGCGAATTTAACTGAAGAGTTAGAATTACTTGCTAGTGAAGGGAAAAAATTAGTTGAAGTTTTAAGTCAAATTAATCCTGAAGACTTTAAAACAGTTTTAGATAAATTACATATTAATTTTAATCCTAGCAAAATAAGTGAAGAAGTTAATAGTTTACTTCCTGAAACAATTGAAAAAGTTGAAGAAGAACAAAGAGTAGCTAAAGAAAAATTAGTTAATGTTGAAGCCGAAATGAATGAAGCAATTGCCACAATTGAAGAACTTGCAATTAGAAGAGATGAAGCTTTAGCTAACCAAACTAGATTAAATGAATATTTTGATTTAGCTTTAAATGGTAATATTAATATAACCAGAGATTCAATAACTAGTTTATTAGAAAAGTTTGATTTTACAGAAGATGAATCAAGAGAAGCTGCTAAGATATTAATGTTCCCAGAAGATGCTTTATATGAATATGAAGAAAAATTAAAAAATGCCGAACAATCAGGAAAGAGTATTTCGGAGGTATTCCAAGAAGCTAAAGAAGGAATAGATGAAAAGGTTGAAGAAAATGAACCTGCATCACCAAGAGATGAACTTATTAATTTACTTACGGAATTAGGTTTTGATTATTTAGACTTTACAAGTAATGATTTAGAAAAAATTCTTGCTAATTATAATCAAGCAACATTAAGAAAAAATGTTGAATTTGCCAAAAGTAATGGTTTAAAATTAGATTTATTTGTGGAAAATGTTGCCTTATTATATGATAAAGAATTTGAATCTAAAGTTAATAAATTAATGGAAATTGGTAAAGATGCTTTTGATGTTTATTTAAATCCTGATGTTTTAGTTAAACATAATAAAAAATCGTTAGATAATGTAATTGATACATTTAAAAATAGTGGTTTAGATCCTAAGATTGTACCACTTATGGCTTATTAAGGAGGTTAATATGGATAGTCTTAATAAAAAAATAGAATTATTACAAGATTATGGTATGCCTGAAAAAGAAATTGCCAAAGTTAAATCAAGATTTATGCCTGCTTTAGGATTAACTTCTTATGATGAATTAAAATCAATGTTAGATTATTTAAAAGAAAAAAATATTAAAATAAAAAATGCTCGTCATGTTAAAGATTTAGTTAATGAAATAAGTAAAGTTCGTGGTGGTGTTACTCTTTTAGAAGAAGTGAATGCAGTATCTATTTATGAACAAAATCCTAAATATTTAAGTTATAGTGCTTTTGAAATTAGTAGAAGAATTAATTATTGTAAATTTAATAATATTGTTTATCAAAATGAAGATGGTACTTATAAAGATTTTATCTTTAATGAAAAAGAATTTAATCAAGAATTAGAAAGTCATCGAAAGGTAGAAAAAGAAGAAACTCCCTTAACTGATAATGATTTTAGTTTTGAACCAGTTAATGATGATGATATTAAATTTGTTGAACCCATTCAATATACTCCAAGTGTTGAAGATGTGACTCCGACATTTAATGGCTTTGATAATGTTGAACCAACAGAACCTGATTCATTTAAAGAATTAATTAGTTCAGAATTAAGTGAAGATAAATCGGAAGATAATTTAACAAGTGATCTTAATGATTTAGAAGCCAAGACAACTGATTTTGATGCATTAAAAAGAGAACTTGCTGAATATGGTGAAGGTTTAGAAAATTCTACTGATGACTTAGATAATTTAATTAGTTTTAATGATTATAATTTTGATAATGCCGAAGGTTATGGAAGGAGAAGAGCATGAAATTTTTAGAAAAATATGATTTTAATAAAGAACAAATTGCTGATTTTC
>CANPYA010000061.1 GCA_947587565.1 uncultured Bacilli bacterium
AATTAAAAAAAATACAAATTTAATTACATAACTTGTATTTTCTCTTATTTTTTTCCAACATTTACTTTACTTCATCATTCAAACTTGCTTATAATAATCTTTTAATAATTTTAATATTAATTTTTATTAAAATTCTAAAATGTATGGACTTTCTTTTGTTCCATCACCATTAGCAATTTTTACTTTATTTGAAACATAGAAGACAGGTCGAACTCCAAAACCATAGT
The DNA here is from genome assembly GCA_947587565.1 of uncultured Bacilli bacterium. Lineage (GTDB taxonomy): Bacteria > Bacillota_I > Bacilli_A > RF39 > UBA660 > SIG200. The sequence goes on from CANPYA010000061.1 coordinate 228, forward strand.
ATAGATTGGAGTCCTGTAGGACACCCGAATCTGGCACATTTAACGCACTCACGCCCTCATAACTTGTAACAAAGAAACCATAGCGAGTGCTTAACCATTCGTAAGATGGGCTACTATTATATCCATCCTTTTGAAAAAATATCCAACTATTTGCTACATTTGTATTACTATCTGAATTTTCTATTGGATATGCATATGCATAATCATGTAAGTACATTAAACTAACTTTTGCTTTAACATAATCTTTATTTATATCCCATGTATACCTTTGACTTGTTACTATTCCATCTTCTCTTTTTGCAAAATGGGTTGTTTCTGCTTTTCCGGTTTCTATATCATATAATGTATTTCCATTATAAAAGCCATCCAATGTATCTCCATAATACCAGTCATGATCTGCTATTAAATTATACCATTCACTTGCTTGTTCTTCTCCATTTTCTTCTTCAGTTCCACCACCATTAATTTCATCTCCTGATTTTAGATAATCATAATATGTACTATCTACAAAGATATCGGTATCATCGTCTTTTAAATCATCTGCATTACCATTTCCAGGTGTTGAACCATTGGCTGTTCCATTTATTCTTTGAAATAAGTCTGCTTCATTCCATTCGGGACATATTCTATCGGGACATAAATCAACTCCTGAATCTATTTTTGATTCATCGTTCCATGAAAACCCAGTTACTGAGCTTTCTTTTAAGAATGTTTCTTTTAATAAGTACAATTGTCCTTCGGGTGTTATTCCTATTATTCTATACATGTATTTATCATAATCTCTTTTACATTCTTCTTGATTACTTGTTCCAAAACATATCCAGTTAAATACATTATCTGCCCCTTGATAACGATACATTCCCCCAGTTAATTCTTTTGTTAATTGACTATTATTATCTTTACTTCTTAAATACCCTATATTTGGTTCTTTATCATAATAAAGATAACAATAGCTTGTTTTACTTGTATCTACCAAAACAGTATAGGTTGCATAATCATAATTTAATGCTCCATCAATTATTTTGCCATTTATATCAGTACAGCCAGATTTATTTGCATTAAAAACATAACCTTCAGTTGGAAGTTCTCCTTCACTTTCTTGATATTCACCATTATCTTGTTCAAGCATTAAAGCAAATTGTTTATTTTTTAAGGTGTCTTTTACTTTAACTTTGGGTAATTCATGATACTCATAAGATTTATTAAACGCAAAAAACATACTAATTATTAGTACTATTCCTATACTTAAAATTATCAGTATATTTTTATTTTTCTTCATCATAAGACACACCTTCTATCCTATGATTTTATTATAAAATATTACCCCCCCCAGTCAACATTTTTTTATTTTATTTTTTAATTTTAATTCCAAGATAAGGTATATGGACTTTCTTTTGTGCCATTTCCCGACAAATTAATTTTATTAGATAGATAAAAGACAGGTCGTACACCAATTCCAATAACCAAGTTGCTACCACCATTCAAGTCACTATTTGAATTCACACTCCGTGCGAACACATTTGTACTACTTGCGTTATAGATACCCCAACGAGTACTTAACCATTCCCAGGATGAACTGTTATTATATCCATCCTTTTGGAAAAATATCCAACTATTTTTTACATTTGTTGCATTATTAGGATTTCCTCCGGGATAAGCATAGGTATAATCATGTATATACATTAAACTTATTTTGGCATCTACTTTATTTGTCCATGTATATGTTTCACTTGTTACTTTTCCATCTTCTCCTTTTACATAATGAACAGTTTTACCATCTCCATCATCTCCGGTTTCTATTGCATATATTTCATTTCCATTATACACGTTATTTCTTTCTATTGTATCTCCATAATACCAGGAGTGAGTTTGGATTAAACTATACCAATCACTTTCTTCTTCTCCACCATTTACTTCATCTCCTGATTTTAAATACTCATAATATTCACTATCGACAAAGATATCAGTATCAGATTCACCAGAAGTGCTGCCAGACCCGTCACTTGTTCCATTGAATATTCCGTTTATTCTTTTAAATAAATCAGCATCATTCCATTCTGGGCAAACTCCATTTGGACATAAATATGTAGCAGTATCACTTATTAAATAGTCATTATTCCAAGCAAAAACTGTTACATCATCTTCTTTTAAGAATGTTTCTTTTAATAAATATAACTCTCCTTTAGCATTTATACCAATTATTCGATACATATATTTATCAATATTTTCTTTACATTGTTCAATATCTTTTGTTCCAAAACAGATCCAATTAGCTACATCATTCGTTCCTTGATATCTATACATTCCACCAGTTAATTCTTTTGTTAATTGACTATTATTATCTTTACTTCTTAAATAACCTATATTTGGTTCCTTATCATAATATAAATAACAATAACTTGTCTTACTGGTATCTACCAAAACAGTATAGGTTTCATAATCATAACCAATAGCATTAGGAATTATCTTACCATTAACATCTGTACAACCACTTTTCTCTTTATTAAAGACATAACCTTCGGTTGGAAGTTCTCCAGTACTTTCTTTATACTCTCCATTGTCTTGTTCTAGCATTAAAGCAAATTGTTTATTTTTAAATGTATCTTTTACTTTCACTTTAGGCAGTTCTTTATATTCATCTTTTTTATTAAATGAAAAAAACATACTAACTACTAGTACTAATCCCATACTTAAAAATATAAATGTATTTTTATTTTTCTTTATCATAAGACATCTCTTCTATCCTATGATTTTATTATAAAATATTACCCCCCCCAGTCAATATTTTTAAATAAAGTTTTACAATTTTATGTAATAAAAAAGAAGTATCTCTACTTCTAACTTTCAGCATCATAAGTATATTCAATACTTGTTACAGCATCATTTTCAATAATAAATTCTAGATTTGTTTTACCTTTAGTATATTTATATAAGTTATCATCTTTCTTATATTTTTTACCATAAGTATCTTTTACTTTATCAAAAGAATCTCCTAAACTTATACCTTCAGGTGTTTTAACATCAGTATCTAAGAAATATATTGATAATACTTTTTCTTTATTATCTAAAGTATATGTACTAATAGAATAATGTTCATAAGTATAAGTTCTATCCATATCTTCAAAAGCACAAGTTGGCGTTTCAGCATATTCTAATTCTTCCCCATATTTAGTCCTTGAAAATTCTTCGCCAAGTGCAATAGTCATGTCTTCATATTTAAATGTAAAAACTCCATCTTTACTACCATCACTTTTACTATCTTTACTACCACAGCCAGTTAATGTAACAAGTAACACTAATACTAATAATAAACTAACAAATTTTTTCATCTAATCCTTCTCTCCTTTAATTTCATCATAATATGCTTTTAATTTATTTTCATATCTTGTATTTATTTTATCATAATTTCGATAATCTGTTAAGTCATAATTTTCTTTTAATATTTTACCAAAGTATGTAGATAATTTAGTGGCCCCATCTAAATTCAAATGTAATCCCCCATCATAAGTATCCGTATTATAATCAATACCTATATCACTTGCCACATTTATAAAATTATAATAAGCAATATTATGACTCTTAGCATATTCCACTATTTGACTTTCATATTCTGGATACCAATATGGATAAACACTTGGAGCCTTCATTAAAACTAACTCTATATTATTATCTTGGCATAGTTTATATATTTTATCTAAATATTCATAATCGATATCTTTAAATTCATAAGTTGGAAGTTTTTTATCGATTGGTAAAGTACCAACTGGTTTAACATTTTGATTAATTAGAAAACCATTATGGGTAATCTTTTTATCTTTAAATAAATAAGTAAAATCTTCTTTTGTAAGTTCACTAAACCGGGAATGATATCTTAAAATAGGAAAAATATATGATAAAATATTTTCTTCATCAGTCATACTAGTATTAATTAACTCTATTTTCTCTTTACTTAAAGGCATTTCATCTAACATTAAGCGGTTGTAAGGTTCAGATACGGGTTCTGAATAACGCATGGAATTAACATTAAAGACTACTACTTTCGGTATTTCATATTTTAAAGTTTCTTTTAATAAATAATAAGATTGCCATATAAGTTGTTGAGAATTACCTCTTACATAAGCCGTTATGCCATAATTTTCATACATAACCATTGGGGAGATATTCGCATATACTTCACAATCCCCAATAAATATTACCTCGTGATCTTTTTCTTCGGCATAATATTCTTTCGTAAATGAGCCTTCGACTAAATCGGTGGCATACTTCGGCATCACTAACCGATTTAAAAAGGCAAAGACTAAAACAAATACTACTATAATTAATATAACTTTTATATATTTCATTTCATCACCATAATTTTTCTAAAACTTACTATAAATAAAATCTTGGGCATTAAAACCAATACCATATATTCCAAATAATAAGATTATTAAAATAAATAAACAAATAATACTTACCTTTAATTCTAAAGAACTTGTCTTAATTTTATTAACTATTTTATCTTTATTTAAATCATATATAATAAGCATAATAATACTTATAACTAAAACTATTATATTAGGTAAATCTAAGCCTAAATTTAAAATGTTATGAAATAAATCTAAATAATTAAAGTGAGTTAGTACACTACCCATCATTTGTAAGGGAAGAATATAACTATCTGTCCAAATAAAGAATGACCATAAGAATGACACTAGTAAGAATGTAATTGTAATATTAAGCCATTTCCATTTAGTTTTAAATAAATTATTAAATACTATTAAAATACCATGGAATAAACCCCATAAAATATAAGTTGTACCATGCCAGAAACCGGATAATAAGAAAGTTATAAGAAGATTAAATTTATGTCTTAATTTAGATACCCGGTTACCTCCTAGAGGAATATAGACATAATCTCTAAACCAACTACTTAAAGCAATATGCCATCTGCGCCAAAAATCTTGAATAGTTTCCGCTATATAAGGGACATTAAAGTTTTCTTTTAATTCAATACCAAATATTTTAGATACCCCAATAACCATATCGATACCACCAGAAAAATCACTATATAGTTCAATATAATATAAAATCATGGCTAAAAGAGCATAAGCCCCATTATAAACACTAGGATTTTTAGTAATAACTGCAATAACTAAAGCAATCCGACTCGCAATAACATATTTTTTAAATAAACCCCAAAATATTCTTAATAAGCCAAAGTAAAAATTATCTTTATTAAATTTCTTTTTGGCATATAAAGAATCTTTAACATCATTATATCTCGTAATGGGTCCAATAAAAATATAGGGAATATAGAAAACATATAATAAATATTTCCATAAACTTTCTTCGGGATTAGTCTTACCTTTATAAACATCAACTATATAAGAAATAATTTGAAAAGTATAATAAGATATACCTAATGGTACTAAGATATTTTTACCATTAAATATAGGAATTAAATTAAATAATTTAAAAAACAAAAGAATACTTAAGTTAGCCACAATAACTAAACTAAGTATTAATTTACTCTTTTTACTTTTTAAATATTTAGCCCCATAAAAACTAGTTAAAGCACTAAATAAAATATAGATAATATTATAGACACCAAAACTTAAATAGATAGCTATACTTAAAATTAAGATTAAAAAGTTTAACATAAGTCACCTTTAATTAGCAGCCGGCCAAGCAGAAAAATCCCACTTCCGACCACTTAATGTTGATAATCTTTGTTCATCAGTCATAATGCTTATCTTTCTATGGTTTCGATCTGGTGTTGAATCCATATGGCGCCATACCCCATTAATTTTAACTAAATTCCAATAATGGGTTTTATTTGTAACCCAAATAAGTTGATTTTCAATTCCTTTAGCATCAAGTAAAGCTTTAAAACATTGGGCATGAACATAACAATTACCTTTTTTATTAGTAAGACCATAATATAATGGATCATCACCACCATTATTGTGATCATAACGAATATTATTCCGGCAGTAATCTCTTAAAACTTCCGGATCACTACTTAATGAATCCGCAATTTTTTGGACCATAGCCTTTGTATCTTCATCATCATGATCAACAGTTATCTTTCTCTTTTTAGTGGTTTTATTCCCACTTTTATCAGTAGCGGTATAAGTAACATAATAACTACCACTTGTACTAGTATTAACACTACTGGCATCATAAGTAAACTCTACTTTACCATCTTTCGCATCCTTAGCACTTACGCCACTAGTATAATTAATCTTGGCATTCTTTTTAACTGTTAAATTAGTTAATCCACTAAAAACTGGTCCTTCTTTATCTTTTTGAATCGTTAAAGTAGTCTTTTCTATTTTTTCATTACCATTTTGATCATGACACTTAATTTCTACTTCGACATCTCCTTCTTTAGTATAATCTATTTCCGTTACTAATTCACAAGTAACATCACCAGAGATATCATAAGTTTCTTTAACAAAATCATTAACTTCTACTTTTTCATCATTATAAATTGTCTTACCTTCTAAAGTGACTTCAGGAGCAGTTGTATCTTTAATTATTAACTTAGCATTATCAATAACCCCTAAATAAGATAATTGAATATTATAAGTTCCAACTTTATCAAAATTAATCGTACTTAAATCCGTTATTAATTCACAATCTTCTAATTTCTTTTGATTTTTAACAAAATCTTTTAATGTAACATTTTTATTACCTAATTCTAAAGTAACATCTTTAAAATGTTCAGCATTATTTAAATAGATTAAGAAAGATATAGCTACCGCGATTAAAAGAACAATTAATAAAAGTAAAATAATTAGAATAATACTAATCTTTTTATTTTTCTTAACTATTTTTTCTTCTTTTATATCTTCTTTTTGAATTTTCTTTTGTATTTCTTTTATTTCTTCTTTTATACTTTCTGTAGTTATAAACCGATTATCGGCTTTCTTAGTTATTGGTTCTTCTACTACTACCTTTTTAGGTTTATTACTTTGATTATTTTTAACTGGCTTTTTAGTTGTAGTAGTCTTATTATTTGTATTTTTAGAATTATTATTTACCTTTTTAACTGTATTATTATTATTTTTAACATTTGCATTATTACTGCCCTTTTTAACAGTATTTTTCTTTTTAGAGTTATTATTTGTTTGCTTACTACTCATATAACATTACCTCTAGTAATAATTATAATCCATTTATATTTAAAAAATCAATATAATTTAAATGGTGATGGAGTTTAAATTTATCGGAAAAAGCAAAGAAAGAACTCATATCACAAAATACATATAATAAAGTTAAAAAGTTCTTTCATATGAATATATTCTCATGTATTTCTGCAGATATCTCTGCAGAGCTCTGCAGAATTCTCTGCAGAATTCTCTGCAGAATTTTATTTAGCAATCCAAACAGGATTTGTGTCTGAACCAACATTTTCAATTAAATCTTTTTTTCTTAAATAGGTTAAAGACGTTCTCACTTTACTGTTTTTTGTTTCTAAATCTTCACTCATTTGGGGATAAATATAGTCATTAATTTCTTGTCTAGTTCTACCATTTGAAGATTCTTTAATAAAATTAAGAATCAGTTCTTT
>CANPYA010000062.1 GCA_947587565.1 uncultured Bacilli bacterium
TGATTTTTTTGCCATTTTAAAATACCTACTTCCGTAGATATTTTATCACATTCTTCGATTTTATGATTTTATCCTGCATAATTTTAAATTATTTATACTTATTGCATATAGATATCAAATTCATATTCAACATATTTTTCATCTTGAATAGATAAAAACATTGTCCAAGATATAGCATCACTTGCTACTTTAAAATAGGTATCATACATATTAAAACCTGCATATACATTTTTATTTTCTACTTTAGTTATTTCAACTTTATAACCACTCTTTTTTAAATCTTCTAAATATTCATATACCCCATCAGTAACAATAGCATTTTCATATTTTTGCGTTTTAGGAATATTTTTTACACCATCAACATTGAGATAACATTTTGTTTTAGCATTACTCGTATTATCATAGTCTTTAGCAAGTTTACTTCCCTCTTTAGGTAAAACAATCTTATCTAACTTTATGGTTTTTAACTCCCAATATGTAATTTTTACTTCCACATTTTTATTGAATTTTTCTCCTCTATCATAATGTCCACCATCGATTGTTAAATCTGCAACCATCCCATTTTGCTTATTAACATCTTCAGTTTCCTTGGCTTCTAAAACAATATTAGTAAAACCTAAATCACGCATTTCTTTTTCCACATCTTTATAATCTTCATTAACATATTCTTCGGGTAATACTAGCATTATAACAATATCTTTATTTTGTCCTTCTAACTCTTCTTCAGTTATGGTATTATCTTCTTTAGGTTCTTCTACCTCTTTATTTTCTGAGTCAGCAGTATTATCTTTATTTTCATCCAAATATTCAACAGCCATTTCAGTTATTTTAGTTTCATCTGTATGACAAGAAATTTTATAAGTTACTTTAGTATTGCCTTTTACAACTAAATTAATAGTATCTATTGTATCATCATCTAAATTTTTAAAACTTAATTTATGAATACCATCAGGAAGTTTAAAATTCACTGTTTTATCTTCACCATGGGAAATTACTACTTTTTGATCATAAGCCGATAGTTCAACATCATAACGATTAAATAAAATATTTTCTTGAAAGTCGATAATTATTTCAACATCATTTTTTTTAATTGTTTCATTATAATAATTATCATAATTTTTATCATATGTTTTATTACGGCTATAATTATGTCCAGCAAAAATTAAAATAAATGCTCCAATAATTAATACGATTAAAAATATGTATACTAATTTTTCTCTATTTTGTAATAATTTTATATCTTGACCGCGCATTTTATAGAATATAAATAAACCAATGGCTAAGACAATTAACAAAATACCTATAGCGTAGTAAAAATTAATAAGGGCAACCATTAATAACATTGAAATTACAAATGTTCCTAGAACGGTTAAAATAGTATATACTTTTCTAAATTTAATTTCTTTAGTTTTTTTATTATAAATATCTTCAATATCTTTTAAATCATCAGGATTAGTTATAATAATTTTGGCTTTTTTATAAATTTGATTCATTTTATTAATCCAAGCTTCTTGTTCAATATCATCAGTATTTTTTAAATCAATATTGGAAGTAACTAAAAGCATGAATTCTAATAATTCTTCTTTAGAACTTGGAATAGGATAACATTTAATATAATTAGCAATTTCTTTTTTATGCTTTTCTTCTATCTCTATTTCAAATTCTTCTTTTTCACTGCCACTTTTAAAATCTCTTCCAATGGTTTTCTTTAAAAAAGATTCTTTAGAATGATATTTAGGTAATTCTTTAGATATAATTTTTTCTAAGCCATTAGAAAATTCTTTTAAAATATTGGAACTTTCAAAATTTTTAAATTCTGTACCACAATAGGAGCATTCATGTTCATAATGACTAATTGTCGCCCCACAATTTGGACATTTACGAATACTACTTTTAGGAGATTTATTATTATTGTTTTTTTCTTTGGAACTTTTTGCATTATCTTCAGCATCTATCAAGACTTTATTTATAGCATTAAGCCAAATAGATATCTCTTTTTCATCTTCAAAGACAAAATGGTCATGAGTGTTATTTTTATAAATTATTTGTAAACCCATTCCATAATCATTATCATCCACTTTTTTAACTTGGGCTTTGCCATTTTGTGTTTTTATATCCATAAGCGGTATTTTTTCCATAGTATCTTCATTTTTAGAAAAAAAGCCATTATATTTTTCATAGCTTAATAGTAAATTTTGGGAAGTTAAATACATCTCTTTGATTTCAGTATATTTATCATTGATTTGATATCTTTCCACATTTGTTGCTTGTAAAATTATTTCTTCATCAAAATCATTCATCATAACAATTACTCCTTCTTTTTCTTACCACTCTTAGTAAAAACAACTTATCTATAATATAGTATATCATATTATCAAAAATATTAAATGTTTATTTTAAATTCAAAAAAGATTATCAATTTTACTCAATAATCTTAAATAACTAATTATAAAATTCTTTCCATAACTTATTATTAATCATTACTTTAGGAGATAAATTAAGTTTATCAGAAAAAGCTTGAATAGCCTTAAAAACTTTTTTAGTAAAATAATAATTGTTTAATTCTTCTAAATTTATTTTAGCATCACATATAAAATTTATATAAAAATTATTATTTTCTATTTTAAATTGAATATCATCTATATATTGATATTGTCTATTACCTTCTACTTGTTTACCATAATCACTAATTCTTGATTTTTTTATATCTATCTTATCCGCTAAGATAATCACAAGTTGCATTATATTATCAGTAATAAATCCATCACTATGATTTTTAATAGCATCCAAAACTAATTTTTTATGTTTTAAAGGAATGTTATTTTCTTCTAAATATTTTTTAGCAAATTCATAACTTCTATGGGCATGATTATCTTTGCCTAAAGTACAACCTGTATCATGTAAAATCGCCGCTACTTTGGCTTCACAAATGAAGTCATCAGCATAATTTAAAGCTTTCAATATTTTTTCACAATAAAGAGCAACATTGTTAACATGGTTATAGTCATGATATGCATAACCATTTTCTTGATCTTCATATTCGTGAATTTTTTGATATATTTCGATTATTCTTTTATCATTTTTTATTTTATTAAATAAATCTTTTTCCATAAATAACATCTTTCTTTCTCATAATTTTATTTTACAGCAAAATTAATTAAAATAAAAGATAACTATGGTTAATTTTAATTGCTACATATTATCCTTATAAGTTATATCATATTGACTTGGTCCTTTAATACATTTACCTTTTTTATCAAACCTTGAAGCATGACATGGACAATCCCAAGTTTTATCTTCTTCATTAAAAATTAAACTACAACCTAAATGGGGACAACGATTATAAACTTTATAGACTTTATCATTTTCTTTATAAACACCAATACTTACGCCATTTTTAGTTTCAAAACTAACATTTTCATACAATTTTTTATTTTTACCAGCCTTACTTTTAATAAATCCTTTGATATTACTATAAATATTTGTTAAGATACCTCCTAAATCAGTTATATTAATTCTTAACGGATCACAAAGACTAGCATATTTATTCTTTTTGTTTAAAACTAAATCACTTAATATTAAACCCGCTAAAGAACCATTAGTCATTCCCCAAGTATTATAACCCGTTCCAATTAAAAGATTATGTTTTTTATTAAGATAGCCGATATAAGGTATTTTATCAATTGTTAATAAGTCAGTATTTTTCCACACATAACTAGGTAATAATTTTAAATCATTTAATTCTTTAATTAGCTTTCCATAATTTTCTTTTTCATCTAAGTTATCGCATATCCTACTCGATTTTGTTAAATAAATTAAATATTCTTGACTATCTTTTTGATATCTAACCGATGTAGTTGGTTTAGAACTAGTAATTAAAGTATAGTTTTTGGCATTTGCTAAAGAAGATCCAATATAAGATTTTTCTATTGTACACTTTAAAGGCATAACATAAGGAAAAAGAAAGAAAGGATAATGGGAGGCAATAATTAATTTTTGACATTTAATCGTGTACTCTTCGGTATAACAAATAAATGCATTATCTTTTTCTTCAATCCGGACTACTTTGGAATTTTCATAGACCATCTTCCCATTTTTTAGGCAAATCTTTTTTAAAACTTGTAAATATTTTAAAGGATGAAAAACATAAGTATCTTGCACTTTAATAGCATACTTACTTTGAATAAAATCAACATTATTGGTAGTTTCCAAAACTTTAGCGCCCATCTTTTCGAGTAATTCTTTTTCTCTTTTTATTTTTGGTACTTCTTCTAATTTATCCGTATAAATATAAGAATCAACTACTTCTAAATCACATTTAATTTTTTCATTTCTAATTGTCTCCGTTATAAATTTAATGGCATCTTTTTGACTATCATAATATTTTTTAGCCACTTGATAATTATATTTATTTTCGATATCTTGATAGATTAATTCTTGTAAATAATTTATCTTACCGGTTGTGTGTCCTGTAGAACCTGAACCAATGGTACTGGATTCTAAAAGAGCAATTTTTTTATTACTATTTCTTAAATTATATAAAGTTGATAAACCAGTAATGCCACCCCCAATAATTAAAATATCTAAATCTAAATCTTTATTTAAAATATATTTATCACTGTTATCATCATCTTTTAACCATAAACTTTTAGTTTGCATTATATCACCATTATTAGTATGTCTTAAAAATATTTATTTTATTAATTTTTTATCTTTATTTAATCTTGTTTTGGGTTATAATAATTATAGAAAGTAGGATATGAAATGAAGAAATTTTTTATACCAGTTATTATTGTAATCATTATTTTATTATTAGTAGTGGCATTTAAAACTTATCCTTCTATATTAGAAGTTAATAAACAAAAAAATAATGTTAATCCTGAAAAAATTACGGGATTAGTTATTCAAAAGACAAAAGATTCTGTTACTATTTTACATGACACTCAAAAATTAACTTTTAAAATTGATACCGAATTTGCTATAGGAAGTCTTGTAGAACTAACCTATGTTGGAAAAATTAAAGATAAAGAAGAAAATCAAAATTGCCAAATTGTGGAATCTAATGTTAAGAGCGAAAATTATATACCCGATAGTTATTTGGATAATGGTTTATTTAGTGATTATTATTATTTAGCGTATCAAAAATTACAAAGTTTAAGCTTAGAAGAAAAAATTGCTCAAACATTAATTGTTCATTATCCTAGTGATGCCGTAAATGTGCAAAAGAAATATCAATTTGGGGGTTATATATTCTTTAAGAAAGATTTTGATAATAAAACTAAAGCAGACGTTCAAAAAATGCTTCAAGATTTAAATAAGGCTTCAAATATACCTATTTTAACTGCTATTGATGAAGAAGGTGGCAAAGTATCAAGAATTAGTAGTAATGCAAATTTAGTTAGTGAACCTTTTAAGTCGCCTCAAGAATTATATCAAGAAGGGGGACTAAGTAAAATTAAAGAAGATGTTATAAATAAAAGTGCTATTTTAAAAGAACTAGGCTTAAACTTAAATTTAGCTCCAGTCGTGGATGTTTCGACTGACCCAAATAATTATATTTATAATAGAACTTTAGGACTTGGTACTAATGAGACTAGTGAATATGCTAAAACAGTTATTGCCGCGAGTAAAAATACTGGCGTATCTTATACTTTAAAACATTTTCCCGGATATGGTAATAATTTAGATACTCATAAAACATCTTCTTTAGATTATAAAAGTTATGATGAAATAATGCAAAGTGATATTCATCCATTTAAAGCAGGGATTGATGCGGGTGCGGAAGCTGTTATGGTTAGTCATAATACAGTTGTTAATATTGATAAAGATAATCCTTCGTCTCTATCTAAAAAAATACATGATATATTAAGAGATAACTTAAATTATACCGGAGTCATAATTACTGATGATTTAAATATGAGTGCTTTAAAAAATATTGCTAATATTGAAGTTAAGGCCCTTTTGGCGGGGAATGATTTACTTATAACTAGTGATTACGCAAATAGTTATAAAAGAATCTTAGATGGTATTAATAAGGGACTTTTAAAAGAAGAAGAATTAAACCAAAGAGTATTTAAAGTACTAGCTTGGAAATATTATAAAAAATTAATTTAAACATAAAAATAACCACTTAGTAATATTATTTACTAGGTGATTTTATATGCAAAACAATATACTTAAAAATATCTTCTATTTATTCTTCCCTCTTTTATGTGGGTCTTTAGTAGGACTATTAATTAGTAATTCCATGGATTATGGCATTATTAATAAACCATTACTATCGCCACCAGGATTTATTTTTCCTATAGTTTGGTCAATTTTATATTTACTTCTAGGTTTATCTTACTATCTTTATAAGAAAAATAGTAATGATAATTTAACTTTAGATAAAGTATATTATGTTGGCCTTTTTGTTAATCTATTATGGAGTGTTTTCTTCTTTATTCTAAAATGGCGCTTATTTACAATATTTTGGACACTCTTATTACTAGGACTCGTTATCTATCTCATGTATTTATATTTTAAAAGTTATAAACCATCTTTTTATCTTAATATTCCTTACTTAATTTGGTTACTTTTTGCAACATACTTAACTATTGGTGTCTATATTTTAAATTAGCTTTACTCTACTTAAGTAGAGTTTTTATATAATTATTTATGTAATCTTTATAATTTATAAATTCTTTATCTTGATTATTTATTTGTAAAACATATAGAATTTTACCTTGTAAGCTTTGCAAATATTGCTTTTTGTTAGATAAATTCAATTTTTCTAAATGAGAATCTATACCATATTTTTTTAAGTAATATATTTCTTGTCGAATTTTTTTACGATAATTTTTAGATACTTGAATTTTTTTATTAACTATTAAACCCGTTACATTTTGACTTTGATAATTTTTAACAATATGAATTTTAGAATCATTAAGATTTAAACCTAATTTATATAAATGTTTACGAACTATTTTTATTATCTCAGAAGGATTAAAATCACCTGAAAAAGTCATATCATCAGAATATCTTGTATAATTTATATTTCTTTTTTCACAAATAACTCCTATTTCTTCATCAAAATCTTTCATAACTAAATTAGAAATATAAGCCGAAGTTGGGGAGCCTTGAGTTAAATGGTCTTCATATGTACAAAGGGTTGTTAAAAGCATTCCTATAGATTTTGGAAAATACTCAATTGGAAAACAAGAATTATAAACGTCTAAAAATGAAATATTTTCAAAAAAATCTTTAATGTCAAGTTTTAATATTATTTTTTTGTTTATATGTTCAATGGCATTATTTTTTAAAGAGATTCCTTTTTTATAGGCTTTAGCATATTTAGAAATTTGCTTATTATTTAAGATATTCTTTAAGATATTCTTTTGAATAGTTTTTAAAAGAGATGCCGGTTCGTAAATAGTTCTTAAATGCCCATTTTTCTTTTTTATTTTATATACATAATAATTATTTTCAATTTTATTACTTAATGAATATAGAGTTTTTATATATTTCTTTTTATCATCACATTTAAATAATTGGAGAGATAATAAAAATTCATTACATTCTTTTATACCAATGTATTTCCACATTTTTTATTACCTCCCAATTGCAGTACTAAAGATAGAGTAATATGGAGATGGACTTAAGCGAATGCGTCTACACAAGGTGTAGAATAGTCCATTGGAGTATTACTATTAAATCTATCTGCTTAAAAATAGTTCTTTAACGACTCG
>CANPYA010000063.1 GCA_947587565.1 uncultured Bacilli bacterium
ATCAAAAATTACTTGGGGAAATTGTCGAAATTAGAAGTGATGAAATAGAAGTAAGATTTCTAGGAGAATTCAATAATGGTCATTATAGTAATGGACTTCTTAGAAAAGCAAGTTTAAATAGTAAGATAAGAGTAATTAATACCGAAGAATTACTAGAACTTATCGGAAAAGAAAGTAAGACTACTTTTGTCCTAGGACAAAGTGCTACATATAAAAACTTTAATATTTGTCCAAGCATTAATGATTTATTTGCCAATCATATGTGTATATTTGGTAACTCGGGATCTGGTAAATCATGTGGGGTATCTAGAGTAGTGCAAAATATTTTAAGTAATAAAAATGCTTTAGCTTATAATGCTAATTTAATTTTCTTTGATTCATTTGGCGAATATAAAAATGCTTTTAAAAGTATTGATAGTATAAATAATTGTTATAATTATAAATTTGTGACAAGTCATATTAAAGATGATACAGATGTCGAAATAAATATTCCTCTTAATTTAATGAAAGTGGATGATTTTGCGATTCTTTTACAAGCCGATAAGCATTCGCAACTAACGATTATTGATCGAGCTTTAAAATATGCCAAAATATTTGCTTTAGAAACTGATTCTGCTATAAAATATAAAAATCATATTATTGCTAATGCTTTAATTACGATTCTTTATAGTCAAGATTCAGCACGGCAAAAGAAAGATAATATTTTTACGATAATTGATACTTGTCATACGAAAGAATTTAATTTTGATTCGGTTATTCCTGGTGTTGGATATACAAGAAGTTTTAGTGAATGTTTTGAAATTGATGCTCATGGTCATTTTGGTGAAGAAGTATTAATTACCGATTATATACTTAAATTTATTGATGAAAATTTAGAAGATATCGATGAACCAGAAGATGCAGTATTCACTTTAGAAGGTCTTGCTAAAGCTCTAGACTTTACTTTAATAAGTGAAGGATTTAATCAAAATAAAAATATGCATGATGATGCCCAATTAATAAAGGTTAGACTTAATAATATTTTACATAATGATATGGGTCGTTTCTTTAGAGGAGATGAATATGTAACTCCGGCAAAATTTATTACTAATTTAGTTAGTAACAATAATAAGAAATCGCAAATTATTAATATTAACTTAGAAACTTTAGATGATGCTTATGCGAAAGCTTTAGTTAAAATATATTCTAGATTAATATTTGATTTTGCTAAAGAAAATGCGAGTCGTGCCACAATTCCATTCCATTTATTCTTAGAAGAAGCTCATAGATATGTTCAACAAGATAATGATGTTTTCTTACTTGGTTATAATATTTTTGACCGGGTTGCAAAGGAAGGAAGAAAATATGGGGTTATCTTAGATATCATTAGTCAAAGACCAGTTGAAATAAGTGATACCGTTATTGCTCAATGTTCAAACTTCTTAATCTTTAAAATGACGCACCCTAAAGATATTAAATATATTGAAGAAATGTTACCTAATATTAGTGCTGATGTTATTGAAAAGATGAAAATTTTACAACCAGGTACTTGTGTCGCCTTTGGATCAGCCTTTAAAATTCCGATGATTTGTAAGTTAGAGATGCCTAATCCAAGACCATTCTCCGCCAGTTGTGATGTTTCAGCTTATTGGGATCAAGAATATGATGCTAGTAATGATATAGGCACAAATGAAAATACCAATGAAACTGAACAAAAAGTAGAAGGACCAACTTTAGAAAATCGTTATGTTGATGTTAACCTTTTAAATAATGGAACACCTGGTGTTGAAATGAGTACAAATATTGAAACCAATGATGTTTTAAATTAAAAACTGATGCTATTTTTTAGCATCAGCTTTTTTTCTAAGTTCAGTATTTAAAATAACTTTTCTAAGTCTTATGAAGTTTGGTGTAACCTCAACTAGTTCATCTTGATTAATATAATCTAGAGCATACTCTAAAGTAATTGGTCTAGGTCTTTTTAAAACAACTGTTTTATCAGAGAAGGCCGCTCTTGTATTGGTAAGTTCTTTACCTTTGACAATATTTATAGCTAAATCATTATCTCTATTACATTCACCAACAATCATACCTTCATAAACTTCCGTATTAGGTTCGACAAACATAATGCCGCGGTCCTCTAATTGACCAATACCATAAGCAGTGGCTTTACCAGTTTCACTAGAAACCAAAACTCCTAGTTTTCTTTCCCCTAAATCAACCGTAGCCACCGGCGCATATTCTTTAAAACTATGATTCATAATGCCATAACCTTTAGTTAAAGTCATAAAGTTAGTAGAAAAACCAATTAATCCTCGTGAGGGAATAGAGTAGGTAATTCTGGTTAGTGAACCAATATGGGTCATATTATCCATAATCGCCCCTCTGGTACTTAATTCTTCAATAACGCCACCCATGTATTCATCATCAACTTCAATTTGTAAATCTTCATAAGGTTCACATTTAACGCCATCAATTTCTTTAATGATAACTTTAGGTTTAGATACTTGTAGTTCATAACCTTCCCGGCGCATATTTTCAATTAAAATAGATAAGTGCAATTCACCCCGACCAGATACTAAGAAGTTTTCGGAATCAATTTGTTCAACTTTTAAACTGACATCTTTTTGAGTTTCCCGCATTAGCCTTTCCCCAATTTTTCTGGATGTTAATAATTTACCATCTTGTCCTGAGAAAGGAGAAGTGTTAACTCCAAATGTCATTTGTAAGGTTGGTTCATCAATATGAATGATTGGTAAACGCTCATGATTACCAACTTCCGTGATGGTTTCTCCAACAGAAATATCTTCAAGACCGGCAATTGCGACAATTTCACCCGCACTAGCCTCATTAATTTCGATTTTAGATAGAGCAGTAAAACCAAATAGTTTTTGCACTCTAAATTGTTTTTCGGTACCATCTAGTCTTAAACAATTAACCATTTCCCCAACTTTAACTTTCCCATTAAAGATTCGCCCAATGGCAATTCGGCCAACATAATCATTGTAATCAAGTAATGCTGGTTGAAATTGGAATGGTTTATTTACATCACCATTCGGTGCTTGAATTTCATTTACAATTAAATCAAGAACACATTTGAAAGATTTTTCTTGCGTGCTTGGATCAGGATCTAAACTAGATGTCCCATTTAAAGCAGAAGTGTAAGCCACTTTAAAATCTAATTGTTCATCAGAAGCTCCTAAATCTAAGAATAAACCTAAAACTTCATCAACAACTTCTTTAATTCTCGAAGTTGGTTTATCAACCTTATTAATAACCACAATCGGTTTAACTCCCGCATCAATAGCTTTCTTTAAAACAAATCTTGTTTGAGGCATTGGTCCTTCATAAGCATCTACTACTAAAATAACCCCATCAACCATTTTCATAATTCTTTCAACTTCGCCACCAAAGTCAGCATGTCCTGGTGTATCTAAGATATTAATTTTAATCCCATTATACATAATGGAAGTAGTTTTGGCTAAAATAGTAATACCTCTTTCTTTTTCAATCGCATTGGAATCCATTGAAAAATTTGTTACATCTTGATTTTCTCTAAAAGTTCCAACATATTTTAATATTTCATCAACCAAGGCTGTTTTACCATGGTCAACGTGTGCAATAATTGCTACATTTCTAATTTCCATCTATATCACCCGTTTAACTAGAGTATTATAGCATTGTTCCTAAAGAAAAGTAAACCATAAATTTAGGTATTAGACACAAAAGTGACAGAAAAAATTTTAAAAATTTAATTTTTAATATTGTTATGGTTAATAATGTGTGTTAAAATTATACTAAGGTGGCATAGATAGAATGAAGATAGTAAAAAAACTAAAGCGTGATACGATAATTATTGTTTTGTCTGTATTTATTTTAACTCTACTTACAATTAGGGTGTCTTATGCAGCCTTTTTTGTCGTTAAATCGCAATCAACTGTTCAAAAATATGAAACTAAAGAATTAGAAGTTTTAATAAGTAAAGATGGAGCCACAGCTTCAAGCAAGATTAGTTTGCGTGAAATATTTCCAACTTTAAGAAGTGAGTTACCAACAGCAGCGGATACCCTTATAACGCAAGATGAAGGAAGTTTTTCTAAAATAACTTTAACTAACTCTGGTAGTTATGATGCGGAATATGTTGTAAGCATTGGCTACGATGATGCTTTACCGGAAGGTAAAACGACAAAAGATTTAATTTCTTTAAAATATTTAAATATTGGAATTTTAAATAAAACTACTAATAATTGGGTTAATTTTGGAGATGCCGAAAATGGTCGGTATTATATTCCAATTACTAATTTAGAAGAAAGTGAGCCAAATGTATATCCCGTTTTAAATGGTACGATTGATCATGGGGCATCACAAAACTATGATTTTTATATTTGGCTAGATGAAGATACTCCAGTTGAAGAAATAGAAAAATTAGTTTATTTAAAATTAACGATTGACAGCACTACCTTAAATGATGGTGAAGATGCAGTAGTTAAGGGGGATTAAGATGTTTAACGATATAAATGTAGATTATAATGATGAAGAAGTACTTAAAAAGAAAAGGTTAATGGCTATTGTTTTAATGGTAATCATCATGTTAATGTGTTTGATATTAATGATTACTACTTTTACTTGGGAACTATTTGGTCAAAGACAATTTGGTGGTTCTAAACAATATCTTAATATCGATATTGATGGTGATGGTAAACCAGATCTTAATATTGATATTGATGGCGATGGAATCCCGGATTTAAATATTACTTATGGTAATGATTTAGAAACGCCAAGATTTAATTTAGACTTAAATGGTGATAATATAGTGGATAAAAATGCCATTAATCAAGATCGCAATAATGATGGCAAATGTGATTTAAACTGTGATGTAAATGGTGATAATCACCCTGATTATAATATTGATTTAAATGGTGATGGTAAACCAGACCTTAATATTGATACCAATGATAATAAAGAACCGGATATTAATATTGATGTTAATGGAGATGGCAAACCAGATGTTAATTTAGATATTGATGGAGATGGTAAACCAGATATTAATGTTGATCCTAATCCAGATAAACATATTACTGTTGATACCAGTGGTGATGGTGAAGGCGATGTTAAGACTGAAACTGATGGTAAGCCAGAAAAAAATCCAATGAATCAAGATAATGATAAAGATGGCAAATGTGATTTAAACTGTGATTTAAATGATGATGGTTGGCCAGATTTAAATGTGGATATAGATGGAGATGGCAAACCAGATATTAATGTTGATACGAATAATAATGGACTTCCTGATGTTAATATTGATACCGATGGTAATGGTAAACCAGATATTAATATTGATATAAATGGTGATGGTAAACCAGATGTTAATGTTGATACCAATAAAGAGCCACATATTAATATTGATACTAATGGTGATGGAGAAGATGACATTGAAGCCGAAACTGATGGCAAACCAGATAAAAACCCAACTAACTATGATACTAATGGTGATGGTAAATGTGATTTAAACTGTGATATTGATGGTGATAAATACCCAGATATTAATATTGATATAAACGGTGATGGAACTCCAGATATGAATGTCGATGTTGATGGTGATTTAAAACCAGATATTAATATCGATACCAATAAAAATGGTCTTCCAGATTTAAATATTGACTCCGATAATAATAAAAAACCAGATATTAATATTGATGTTAATGGTGATGGTGTACCAGATGTTAATGTTGATGAAAATAAAGAGCCTCATTTATGGATAGATAATGATGATGATGGTGAAAAAGACTTTGAAGCTGAAACTGATGGTAAACCAGAAAAGAATCCAACCAATTACGATACCAATGGTGATGGCAAATGTGATTTAAACTGTGATATTGATGGTGATAAATACCCGGATATTAATGTTGATGTTGATAATGATGGCAAATGTGATTTAAACTGTGATAAAGGTGATGATAAAAAGCCGGATCTAAATGTTGATGTTAATGGAGATGGAATTCCCGATATAAATATTGATACTAATAATAATGGAATGCCAGATTTAAATATCGATACTGATGGAGATAAAGTACCAGATATAAATATTGATATTGATGGTGATTTAAAACCAGATATTAACGTTGATACGGAACCTTTACCACACATTTGGATTGATACCGATGGTGATGGGGAAAAAGATGTGGAAGCGGAAACTGATGGTATTCCTGATAAGAACTTAACTAATCAAGATACTAATGGTGATGGTAAGTGTGATTTAAACTGTGATACCAATGGTGATAAATTTCCAGATACCAATATTGATGTTGATGGTGATGGCGATCCGGACTTAAATGTTGATAAAGATGGCGATGGTAAATGTGATTTAAATTGTGATGTTAATAAAGATGGTAAGCCAGATACAAATATTGATACCGATGATGATGAACCAGATATTAATATTGATACCAATAATAATGGTCTACCAGATTTAAATGTAGATGTAGATGGTGATAAGAAACCAGATATTAATATTGATACCAATAATGATCGTAAGCCAGATGTCAATGTTGATACCAATAAAGAACCACATATTAATATCGATACTGATGGTGATGATAAACCAGATGTTGAAGCGGAAACTGATGGTATTCCAGAAACTAATATTGATACCGATGGTGATGGTAAAGCAGATTTAAATATTGATACAGATGGTGATGGTAAACCAGATGTTAATGTTGATACTAATGGGGATAAAAAACCAGATATTAATATTGATGTTAATAATGATGGTAATCCTGATATCAATATTGATAAAGATGATGATTTAGTACCAGATATTAATATTGATACGAATAATAATCAAAAACCAGATTTAAATATTGATGTAGATAATGATGGTGAACCAGATATTAATGTCGATACAGATGGTGATTTTGAACCAGATATTAACCTTGATAAAACTCCAGAACCTAATATTGATATCGATACTGATAAAGATGGTTTAACAGATGTTACTGCCGAAACAGATGGTAAATGTGATTTAAATTGTGATACTGATGGTGATAAAGTTCCAGATAGAAATATTGA
This sequence comes from uncultured Bacilli bacterium, assembly GCA_947587565.1. Lineage (GTDB taxonomy): Bacteria > Bacillota_I > Bacilli_A > RF39 > UBA660 > SIG200. The sequence goes on from CANPYA010000063.1 coordinate 7,048, forward strand.
TGTTGATGATGATGGTATTTGTGATAAAAGATGTGATAATAAAGAACCTAGTCCAACTCAAGTAAATGCTTTACTTACTATTGCTAATGCTAGTGATTTAAGCTTATCTGTTAAGAAAGATGATTTATTCCCAGAATTTGGTGATAATGAATATATTGATTATAAGAGTGAAACTAAAACATCCACTTTATCATTAGAAAGTTATGATGGAACAGTAACATGTAATTATGATGTAGTCTTTAATATTGAAGAGAATACCTTTAAGAATGAATACATTGCGGGTAATAATAATTATTTACCACTTAAACCACAAATATTTATAAGATTAAAAGGTTATAGTAGTGATAATTCAGCAGATGCTTATTCATATGATGTTGATTTAGTAGAAATTAAAGATGGTGAATATGTTATACCTAATTTAAGTATTACAAGTAGTGAAAGTAGTAAAGCAGCGACTAAACATACTTGGGATATTGAATTAATATTTAGAAATTATCGAGACTATAATCAAGATAATAACTTAGGTAAAAGAGTTAAAGGTAATTTGAAATTTATTTCTGATAGTAGTAAATGTCAAATTGTTGATTAAA
>CANPYA010000064.1 GCA_947587565.1 uncultured Bacilli bacterium
ACATTAAAAGTTATACCTTTACCAGTTATTTCTTTAAAATTAGTTACTTTTACTTTCTTAGAATCTTTAAATAAATTCATAATGTTTTGAGCAATTGGATGATTAGATAATTCTTCCCCACTAACTAAATATTTAATAATATCTTCTTTTTTATATTGATCATTTAATATTTCTAAATTATAATTTTCTATTTCATTATTAGTAATTGTTCCGGTTTTATCAAAAATAATTTCTTCTAATTTTGTAGTGGCTTCTAAAAAATCACTACCTTTAATTAATATACCTTCCTTACTTGATGCCCCAATACCAGAAAAATATGATAGCGGAACGGAAATCGCAATAGCACAAGGACAAGATACAACTAAGAAAACTAAAGCTCGATAAATAGCATCTTCAAAAGTAACACTAGGAATGATTGGTAAAAGAACCGCAATAAGGATGGCTAAGCATAAGATAATTGGCGTATAAATCCGCGCGGCTTTAGAAACAAAATTTTCAGTCTTCGCTTTTTTATCAGTCGCATTTTCCACTAAAGATAAGATTTGGGCAACGGTACTATTTTCATAAGTCTTAGAAACCTTTACTTCTAAAAGGCCATCCGTATTAATGCTTCCGGATAAAACATTATCACCCTTTGTCACATTAACTAAAGCACTTTCACCAGTTAAGGCCTTATTATCTAAACGCGCATTCCCTTTTACAACTACACCATCTAAAGGAATCTTTTCGCCCTTTTTAATAACAATGACATCATCTATTTTGACTTCTTCAGGATTTATCTTAACAATTTCTTTACCCTTTTTTAAATTAGCATATAATGGTTTAATATCCATAAGTTCACTAATACTTTTTCTTGAATTATTAACAGCCATATTTTCTAAGATTTTCCCAATTTCATAAAGAATAATAACCATTAAACCTTCGTGAATATTATGGGTAAGATAAGCACCTACACAAGAAATTGTAATTAATAGATTCTCATCAATAATAAAACCATTAAATAATTTTTTAACTGCGATTTTAAATACGCGCCATAGTAAAATAATGTATGAGGCAATAATTAGTATTTCTTGAATTAATTTGATTGGGATAATTAAACTTAAAGCAAATAAAAGAATACCCGAAACAAGTCTTATAATATCAAATTTTATTTTGTTATTAACTTCGGTGTTTTCCACATAGATATTTACATCTGGTTCAATTCTTTTCGCAATTTTATTAGCTAGTTCTAAAACACCACTAGATTTTGGTGATTCAATACTTAAAGTTAATTTTGAAAAATTAATACTTGCTTTCGTAATATTTTCTTCTTTATTTAAAGCATCTTCAATTTTCTTCGCACAATTTGGGCAACTTAAACCACTTATTTTAAATTTATAATTCATTAATATGTTCACATCCTAACTCAAATATTTTTTTAATATGCTCATCATCTAAAGCATAGTAGATGGTATTACCATCTTTCCTAAATTTAACTAATTTGGAAGACTTTAAAATTCTTAATTGATGAGAAACTGCCGATTGACTAATACCTACTCGATTCGTAATTTCTCCCACACTTAATTCTTCATCAATTAAAGCATTAATAATCTTGATCCGGGTGGAATCCCCAAAAATCTTAAACAATTCCGAGACATCAATAATAACATCATCATTAATTAATTGCATTTTTTTACTCCTAACTATATGAATAATTGTTCATATATAAATATACTACCACTATATTATAAATATGTCCATATAAAAAGGAAAATTTTTATTTTTTATTTTCCTTTACATAATTTATAACATAATCGACTACTTTATCATAAGGCATTTCGGTAAATTCTTTACTAGTTCTTGCCTTTACTTCAACTAAATTATCATTTATTTTTTTACCAATTGTTATTCTTAAAGGTATGCCAATTAAATCCATATCTTTAAATTTAACTCCCGGTCTTTCATCCCGATTATCTAGTAAAACATCGATCCCCGCATCTTTTAATTTATCATATAATTCATTAGATTTTTCAGCTTGAACATCATCTTTACTATCGATTAAAACAATACATACTTCAAAAGGCGCCACATTTATTGGGAAAACCATCCCAAATTCATCACTATTTTGTTCGATAATACTCGCTAAAGTACGACCGACACCTAAACCATAACAACCCATAACAACCGGTACTTCTTCATTATTTTCATTTAAGTAAGTAAGACCTAATTTAGTAGCATACTTAGTACCTAATTTAAATAAGTTTCCAATTTCAATTCCTTTTTTAAAATATAACTTACCACCTTTAGTACCACCACAAACAGGACAAATATCGCCTTCTTCGACATTAACAATATCACCCACATAATCATAACGAATATTATTGGGATTAGCATTAATATAATGATAGCCTTCTTTATTGCCACCACAACAGAAATTGCGCATATTAAGTACTTCTCTATCTACTACAATCTTGGCATCTAAATCAATTGGTCCCGTAAAACCAGGAACAGCATTACTTGTCGCAATTAACTCGTCTGTTGCAAAATTAATTTCTGATACTCCTAAAAGTTTACAAGCTTTAACTAAATTTAATTCCCTATCGCCTCTTACAAAGAAAACCACTAATTCATCATTAACATTCATAAGTAAGGCTTTAACGGAATTTTTAGGATTTATTTTTAAATAATTACATACTTCTTCAATTGTTTTAGAATGAGGCGTTTCTACTAACTCTAATTCTTTTTCTTCTTCCTTATTTATAGTATTTGTTACAACTTCCGAAACTTCTAAGTTAGATGCATAATCACATTTATCACATAATACTAAAACATCTTCACCAATATCGGTTACGGCTTGATATTCTTCGGATAAAGAGCCACCCATAACTCCGGTATCGGCTTTAACTATTTTATAATTTATTCCTAAACGATCATAAATTTGATTATAAGCTGTTTTCATTTTTAAATAAGATAAATTTAAACCATCTTCATCACGATCAAAAGAATAAGCATCTTTCATAATAAATTCTCTTACTCTAATAAGACCATATCTAGGTCTTGGTTCATCTCGAAATTTATCGGCTTGTTGATATATTGTAAAAGGTAAGTCTTTATAACTATGAACAACATTTTTGGCTGCAATAGTAAATAATTCTTCATGCGTAGGTCCTAAAGAATATGGTTTATCAAAACGGTCTTTTAAATTAAACATACTTTTTCCAAGCAATTCTAACCGACCACAAGCATCATAATATTCACTTGGAATTAAACTAGGCATTAATAATTCTTGAGCTCCTGCCTTATCCATTTCTTCTTTAACAATATTCCGGATTTTATCTAAGACTTTTAAACCCATCGGCAAATACATATAAATACCAGCTCCAACTTTTTTAATCATTCCAGCTCGAACTAGTAAATTTCCACTTTTGCTTTCTTCATCTTTTGCATCTTCTCTTAAAGTATAAAAATAACTTTGTTTTAATTTCATGATTTGCCTTCTTTCTCTTTAATTAATTATAATCTAAAACTTTAAAAAAAGAAAGATTCTACTAATAATCTTTAATCTTTCATATAAAACTTTATTTCAAATTCCAAAATTTTAAGTAAAAAACAGATTTAATATTATTATATAAAAATAATTTAACCAATTATTATTTTTATCTTCTATTCTGTAATAGGAATTTTAAAAATAATTTTGCATATACTAATGTTGACAATTATCATTATTAATGGTAACATTGTCATATAAGAACTCTGTTCAATCCGAAGCTTTACGTTTAGTACGTGAAAGGTTTATGTAGGAAGAATGGAGTTTTTATTTTGGCTTTTTAGTTAAAGATGAATCAAATACACTATTTTTAGATTTAAAGCACCAATGTCTGTAAGGGTCTTTCCAGTAATTAGAAAAATCATTCCTAATACTAGTTGAAATGCCAATATTAAAATTTGGATAGAAACTCCTAATGTTCCTTAAAATGTTTTTATATAACTTTTCTTTAGCTATTGTTCTTTTGCCACGAGAACGACTACCTGGTATTTTTTCTTTATCCAAATTATTTAATTTGAAATTCATTGCTCCAAGTATTATATCCATACATTGCAATATAACATGATTTTTAGAATCTACTTCTGCTATATCTTCATTATAAATATGAACATTATTTATGCAAAAAACATCGTTAAGTGCATAAATATAACCTTTAAACTCTTTATTTTTCTTTTTTGTATCAGGTAATTTATCAAAATATAGTTTTAAAGATACTTGGTCTTTTTCTCTCGGATTGCAAAAGTCTATTCCAAAAGCGTGTTTAATAAATTGATAATATAATAGAAAATATTCTTTTTTCCTATGCTCTTTAGTTAGATTTTGTGGTACTTGCGCATTTTGTCTGAACATAATTCTTATTTTAATTTTATTTGATTTAACAAATTCGAAAAAATAATCCATTAAAGCTATATATTTATCTAAATATTGTTCAGTAACTTTTGTCCATTTAACTTCTTGAAATAAACCTAATTCTTCTTTTTTAAGATTAAGTTTATTACTTATCTTTTCAAGATATATATAATTAACCAAAGCCCCGCCATAAAAATTACTAAAATATTTTCCTTTTCTATGTGATTCGTCAGCATAAATTAAATATTGTTTTTCCATTATATCACCATTAAAAAATATTCTATCATAACTTCTTATCTTTTCAAATATAATTCAATTATTTTGTAAAAATATTTTAAAATTATATATTTTCATAATTTTAAAAAGTATTGCAATCAAAAAAGATTTAAGAACTCACATTTTTATCTTAAATCTTTTTATTTTCTATTTATTAGGGTCAACTATTATTTTAATAGAACTTGATTTACCACTAGTTAATTCTTCATAAGCATTTTGAACTTCTTCTAAGGTAATTTCTTTAGAAATAAATTTATCAACATCGATTTCATGATTAGCAATCATATCAATACATTTACCAAATTCTTCTTTTGTATAAGCAATTGCGCCAATTAAAGTAAGTTCTTTCATAACTGCACTTATTGTAGCCATATTTATTGGTGTCATAGAAACACCCACTAAAATAACCCGGCCTCCGGCTTTAACTAAATTCATGGCACTATTAACAGCAGGAGCATTCCCACAACATTCAATAACGACATCATATTTACCGGCATTCTTTTGCATTTCTTCTTCATCTAAAGCATTTAAGTAACTATCGGCAACTCCTAAATCAATGGCCATTTTAGCCCGATTAATATTAGCTTCAGATACCACTACTTTACTTGCACCACTTTTTTTCGCAAACATAGCGGACATTAAACCAATAACACCAGCCCCAACTACTAAAACTTCATCACCAACATTAATATTGGCTAAATTAGTTGCATGATAACAAACAGCGGTTGGTTCTACTAAAGCTCCTTCTTCAAAACTCATATTATCCGGAAGCTTAAAGACCATATCACTTCTTACTTTTAGCATTGGTTCTAAGCCACCGGGATTATCTAGTGAAAGACCACTCGCATGATTCCAAGTTTCCGCACAATAATGAATATCTCCTCTTAAACAAGCTTCACACTTACCACAAGGTGATAATGGTAATGCTGTTACCCGGTCACCAACTTTTATGTCTTCTCTACCACCATTGTCTTTAACAACACCCGCATATTCATGACCCATTACTAAACCAACGGGTCCACCTAATTCAAAGTAATGTAAATCCGAACCACAAATTCCCGTTTTCTTAACTTCGATTAAAACTTTTTCTTCTTCTTTTTCCGGAGCAGCTGTTTCTTTAATTTCAAACTCTCTTGCTCCTTTAATTGCTACACATTTCATTATGTAATCCTCCTTATTTTTATTATAACATTTAGAGGATTTTTTATAAATTAAATTACTTTCATTTGACACTTAACTTGACATTAATGATACATAATATCGATATCAACATCACCATTAATACCATCAATTTTTCCATTATTACACATTTGCCAAATTAAATAATCGCCTTCATAACTTGTCTTTTTAGTATAATGGGCAAGCCATACGGGATAATTTAATTTATTTGTCCAAATATCTTCTAAATAAAATTTACTACTATAAAGCATGGCCTCGTAACCACCATTTTTAATTGTATTCATATAATTATTGGCAATACTGTTAATTTCGTGAAAACTAATTTTAAAATTATTCCATTTAGACCAACTTTCCCAGTCAAAGACAATTGGTAAATCTAAATTTTCGCCATCTAAATTTTTTAAAACCCAATTTGCTTGTTCAGTCGCCTCACTACTACTAGTAGCAATACTATAAAGATAAATACCCACTTTTAAACCAGCCTCTTTCGCCTTCTTAAGATTATCTTTAAAATATTCATCTAAGAATAAATCCCCTTTAACTTCTTTTTGAACACCCATTCTAATCATGACAAAAGTAGCTCCAGCTTCTTTAACTTTATTAAAATCAATATCACCTTGCCATTTAGATACATCAATACCAATTTCATTATCATCTGTTTTATAGTTAGTATAAACATCCGTAAATAAAGTATTTTCTTTTTTGGGAGGTGTACTTGGTTCATTACTCTTTTCTTTAACATTTAAAGTAACATTTACTTCTTTTAAATTATTACTTTTATCCGATAAATTATATTTTAATTTATAAGTTCCAGGTGTTTTTAAATCATAATCACCCGTTATTTCACATAAAATATCGCCATCATAATTATCCCCGTAAGTAATTAAATTACACAAATCGCCTTCATAATTCACATTAACTGTTTTATTAGTCCCACTGAAAACCCGCGGCATTTCGGTATCAACTACTTCAATATTAAAAACATAACGATATTTTTTATTATTAACTTGATATAGTACTTCATATTTTTTCTTACCTATTGTATTAGTATCAATCCGGTAATTATCACTAAGTAATTGAAAATTTTTATCGGTTACTTGCATCTCTAATAAATCTTGTAAATAAATTTCATCATAAACTTCAATATTATCATTTTTAATGTTGAAAAACTCCGACTTATCAACATTTTTTATGCCATTACACCCACTTAAAAAAAACATTATTATTACAATAATTATATACTTCATAAACATCACATTTTTATTATAGCACTATTTAAATAAATCAAACATAAAAAAAAGAACTTCGTAAATGAAATTCTATAAATATTCCACTATGCGATAATTCTTTTCTAACTTTTCAATTAAATCTTTAGGATCATATTTAGCAAAAATATCAACAAAATTGCTATGATCATTTAAAAACATATCATAATATTCTAAGAATATTTGTTGATAATTAGTAACTCCTAAATCTTTTAAATAAGCAATATTTTCGGTTACTAATTTTTTATGTTCTTTAATAGCATCAATTAATTTCTTAGGAGAATTATTTAGAAAATCAGCAATTTGTTCTTTATTAAAATCATATTTTTCTAAAAATTTCATACTCTTCTCCTTCCATAACCTTCAGCATTATCTAAATTATAATCATTAAAACTAATTAAATCATT
>CANPYA010000065.1 GCA_947587565.1 uncultured Bacilli bacterium
CACCAGAAATTCTTGCTTTTCTTTTTTTCGCATATCATTTTTGCTATTTTTACTTCACACTAGAAATTCTAGAGCCACTTTTTAAAAACAACATTTGCGATCATAAACATTTGAGACAACATTTTCTTCACAACTAGTAAAGCATGGTGTATAAGTATGACGATAAATATGATGGTTAATTATTCTGGTATTACATGGCATAATATGTGGTACTTCATAACACATATATCTATGACATACCCTTTCTTGTGGACATTCTTGAACAGGTGGACACATCATTGTTTGGCTTGACATCATATCAGAACAACAACCACCCATACTAGGAGTACCCATACCCATTGTTGTATCAAAACTAGCATCTTCTTTAAACTCAAATTTACTTTGTTCCATAAAAACATTTCCTTTCTAATGTATTTTATGAAACTCCTATATTTTGGTATGGGTTAATTCGCAATTTTAAAATGTTTAACATTGGTATTTTCATCAATGGCTTTAAAAACATAACCTCTGCTCTTGGCATATTCAATAACTTGCGGTAAAACATCTTTGGTATTTTTCTTAATATCATGCATTAAAATAATATATTCGCCATCCCCTTTTAAATAAGTTTTAACCGTATTTAATATAGCTTTGGCACTATTTTTAGTTTTGGAAGTATCACCACTATCAAAAGTCCAATCAAAATAAGTATAACCTTTTTCTTCCATAATATAAGCAAGTTTACTCATAATGCCTTTACAGTGTTTAATACTAACGGTATTAGAACTACCACCTGGAAAACGGAAATAAGTAGGATGAACTCCCGTTTGTTCAAAAACAATATTCTCCATTTTATTAAAATCATCTAAATAAGTATCAACACTATCATAAACACTCCATTTATGTGAATATGTATGGACACCCACTGTATGACCTTTTTCATATTCTTTCTTAATTAAACTTTGATATTTAGGAAATTGATTAGTAACAAAGAAAGTCGCTTTAACCCCATATTTATCTAAAGTATTTAATATTTCTTCGGTATATACTCCAGGTCCATCATCAAAAGTTAAATAAATTACCCCACCCGTAACTGGTTTAACTACTTCTTTTTCTTTAACTCGCACATTCCTTGTCTTTTCGGTTTTATTACCTAAACTATCTTCTACGGTATATTTTACTTCATAACTACCTACTTTATTAACATCGACATTACTAGTTATTTTAATATCACTTAAAGTACCATCACAACTATCAGTAGCACTTGCCCCATATTCCGTATATTCTTCGCCAATAGTTAAAGTGATATTTTCACTACCCTTTAAGGTAATTTTTGGTTTCTCGGAATCTATATATTTAATCTTTTCTCTTTTAACTTCTGTATTACCTGAGGTATCTTGGACACTAATTAAAACTTCATCACTAACAACTTTATAAGTTAGTTTATCGGTAATGTCGCCATCATAATTATCTATTACTTTTGCATCAATATTAATTAAATTATTTTTCTCACAGGCCGTTACTTCCTTATTTATGGTAATTTCTGGTTTAGTCGTATCAATTACTTTAACGAGTCTTGTATCTTTATATTTTTTATTATGATAATTTGTTTCATAACTAATTCGATACATCCCTAATTTCTCTTTATCAACTAAACCAATGGTATCAAGTTTTAATTCTTCACTACTAAAAGGGCTTTTCAAATATGCTTTAGCCCCTTCTTCTATGTATTCATTCCCTACTTCTAAAGTAACTATTTTTTCACCATTTAATTCTATTACTACCCTTGGTATTAAAAAGTTAATGCCTATTAATAAAAGTAAAGTTAGAAATATACTTCCCATTATTATTAATTTTTTCTTACTACTCATAATACCACCATACAATTTTATTTTAGCACTTGAGTTAATGATTTTCAATCTAGTTTAATGGAAAAATATAAAATTTTTACGCTTTAATTTGTTCTATTTGGAAAGGATTTTCTAATGTTCCTTCACCAGTTAATTTTATATTATTATTTAGATAAAATACTGGCCTTACAGAATTATTCCAACCAAAACTTGGTAGTCCATATGTTCCTTCCGGAGCAATATGATAAGCAGTAAAAGTACCCCAACTTATATAGTATCCTTGACGAAACATTGTCCATTCATAACTTAATGTTCCTGTCTCATCACTCATTGCTTTTTCATCATTATGGCTTAAATGAATCCAACTATCTTTGCAACCACCACTACAATAAGTTGTATTATTAAATGAAAGATAATAATCATATAAGTACATTAATCCAATTTTAGCATCAATATATTTTGTCCAATAATCATTTTGAACACTATAACATACCCTTGTACCTACTACTCCATGAGTTGTAGTTGTACACTTAATTTCTTGTCCCTTAGAATTTAAACTTCCCTCAACTGATGTTGCATCTTCCTTTTGATGCCAAGTTGTTTTCTTCTTGCCTATATTAATTTCATATAATTCTTCGCCATTTTTTAAAACTTCTTGATATAATATATCTCCATACATCCAACGAAATTCTTTTATTTTATTTAACCATTCTTCCGTAATATAGTCTGTATTATTAAGAAATGTATTACCATTTATTGCTTTAAAAATTTCAGTATCAGGCCATTCTTCAGCATTAAAACCCCAGCGAATTCCTGATGGAAGTGCTTCTTTTTTTATTAATTTTAAACTTCCGTCATTACTAATTCCTATAATCCGATACATATATTTATCCGGATTAGCTAAACAAATATCTTTATCATATGTTCCAAAACAAATATAATTATTATTGACTTGTTCATAAGTACCTTGATAACGATATAATCCTCCTGTAAGTTCTTTAGATAGATTGTTATTTAAATCTTTACTGACTAGATAACTAACAATTGGTTCAATATCATAATAAAGATAACAATAACTAGTTTTATTAGTATTTAAAGTAACTGTATAATTTTCATAATTATATTCTATTGCTTTATCAATTATTTTACCATTCAAATCAGTACAACCACTTTTTTCGGCATTAAAAATATAACCTCGAGTCGGAAGTTCACCAGTACTTTCTTTATATTTACCATCTTCTTGTTCTAGCATTAAAGCAAATTGTTTAACATTATTTTCTTCTTTTACTTTTACTTTAGGCAGTTCATGATATTCATGAGACTTATTAAACGAAAAAAATATACTAATTATTAGTAATATTCCAATACTTAAAAATATCAATATAGTTCTATTTTTCTGCATCATAAGACATCTCTCTATCCTATGATTTTATTATAGTATTTTCCCCCCCCCGATTGTCAATAAAAAACACCTTGAATTATCAAAGTGTCCATAATTATTTGAATCTATTCATTTGATTCATTACTTGTTTAACTTGTTTTTGACTAGGTTTTCTCCCCATCCCACTCATCATAGCTTCAATCATTTTTTCATTGATTGGGGGATTTTTCTTTAAATATTTTTGGGTAATAAATTTAGATATTAAAAATCCAATAATAATACCTACTACTAAACCACCAATTAAATATAAAATATTACTTAACATTATTTACTCTTTCCTTTCTTTTTAACATCACTTTTAAGTAAATCTCTAATTTCTTCTAAAAGAAGTACTTCTTCACTTTTTGGTGCCTCTTTAACTTCTTCTTTTGTTTCTTCTTTTTTATGCTTATGTAAATCCTTATTAAGTTTATTAACAAGTTTCACAATTATGAATAAACATACTGCATTAATTAAAAAGTCAATAACTGATTGAATAAAAGCCCCATACATAATTTTAGCACTACCTAAAGTTATGGATAAATTAGAAAAATCAATACCTCCTAGAATAATACCAATAATTGGTGAGAAAATATTTTCTACTAAACTTGTTACAATAGCTCCAAAAGCTGCCCCGATAATAACACCGACAGCTAAATCAACAACATTACCTCTTGCAATAAATTCTTTAAATTCCTTTAACATAACATCACCTAAAAATATTGTATTATAGATAGAATTTTTTTGCAAGGAATTATTTGAAAAATGATTATTTAAAATTTATACCAAACTAATAGTTCATCTTGATTTTCAACCTTTATATTATCTTTATAATTGGTACTTATATGGTCTTGTTCTTCTGTTAATGCCCTATCAAATATTAAGGCTTCTTTATAGGTTGCATAGACATTACTAATAACTTCATAATTCTCATTATATCTATATTGGGGATTTCCACCAATTATTATTGGACCTCTTCCGTCTGGCTTTTTGATATTACCAGTTACATTAGTACTTCCTGCTAATTCACCATTCACATACATTTTTAAATTGTCGCTAGGTAAACTACCATCATATGTTACCAATAATGTATACCAATCAGTTGTATTAAAATCATACGATCCATTAACTGCATAATACTTATCTGTATAAACTGAATTTCCAAATGTATTATCTTGAAAAAATGCTAAACCTATTCCACCGGTTTCCCAACTACCCATTATTGCATTATCATAAAGTATTTGATTCATTTTTACTTTTATTACTAAACTAAAACTATTGCCAAAATCATAATCAGATAAACCTGCGTTTATATAACCTCTATGAGTGCTATCTGTACTTGTAGTTACTCCTTCACTATCATATTTTACAGCATAACTTAATCCATGATTACCATGTCCACTTAAATCTTCTATTTTTCTTGTTAAAACGGGTATTTTTGTGTTATTAGCTGCTAATCCCCATTTTTCTAATTCGTAGCCTTTTAAATTTTCATCAATGGTTTCAAGTCCTGTATTATTAAGTTCATCGACATTTTTATTTAGTGTATCAACAAACGTTTTACTTTTCATATCAGTTTCTTCCATTGGGGTTGTCTCTCCCACATTACTTCCAGCAATATTATTTAAATAATAAGCATTATTAATAGTATAATCATGAGTTACATAATTTAAACCACGTTTAGTAGTTCCAGTTATATTACCAACATTATAAATATTATATTCTTTTAAATAACCTCCAAAATCACCAATTAATTCTCCAACATAAATGCCTGCTGAAATACCTTGATTCTCTATATCACCTAAATTATAAGAATTTATGATTATACTATTTCCTCCTCTATTATCAGTGGTAATACCAGCAACTCTTTTTACCTCATTTATTTGTTTTAAATTACTAATATCTAAAGTTCCAGTATTATAACTATTTAATATTATACCCGTAGAATATGATTGATTTATACCTATTATACCAGATAGTACAGTTCCTGTGTCATTTGATATTTCTGTATAATCTAAATTACTTGTAATATTTCCTGTATTATAGGACCTATCTATAATTAATGTGTGATTATTATGATTATATGCTACTAAGCCACCCATTAAATCGCCATTAGTTATATTTCCAATATTATATGAATTGTTAATATATGATATTGAATTATCATAAGAATCTAAATTTCCAATTAAACCTCCTATGATTAAAACATACCTAGTTAAATATTTCGTTTTTTCATTTATAATATTTCCTGTATTATATGAATTGTTTATATTTATTTTTCCCAATACCATAGCTATTAAACCGCCAAGACAAAATCGATTTTCAGAATTAGGAGAAATAATTATGTCATGATTATTATAAGAATTATTAATAGTTATATTTGAAGTAGTATCTCCATAACCTATTAAGCCACCTACATATGTTCCTAAAGTATTACTTATCTTACCTGTATTATAACTATCGTCTATTTCAATTGTTCCAAAAATCAAACCAGCAAATCCACCTTCATATGTTTTAGAATCAGTAACTTCCCCAATATTATAAGAATTTTTTATTATTGTTTTGGATGTTGCACCAGCATCTCTTCCAAGTAGCCCTCCAGCTTGGCTTCCTACTTCATTTGTTATTGTTCCTTCATTATGACTATTTTCTATCGTTAATGTGGCATTAGTTCCAACAAAACCGGCTAATCCTCCTGCATTATTTCCTCCGGATATTTGTCCTTTATTTATTGAATTTGTTATAGACAAATTACCTATTACATCTCCTACAAAGCCACCTACACTATTAGCGCCTACATCATTATTACCAATCACTTCATTAACACAATTTTCAATAGTTGTAGTACCATATGAAAATCCTACTAAGCCTCCTACTCTTGTAGCAACTTTAGTATTTAAATTTCCACTTATTGTCAAATCTTTTATTTCACTATTTTCAACACTTCCAAATAAACCAACTAAATAATTATTATCCGTTTTATTTAAAATGTATAAATTATCTAATCTTTTATTATTACCATTAAAATTTCCTTGAAAATGAATAGTTAAATTGCCAATTGATGTAAAGCCACTTCCTTCTTTATTTGTTAATTCTTCTTTTATTCCTTCAATGCTATTTACTCCATTGATATCACCAAAGCCTGTATCATTATATTTCATATAACTATCATTTTCATTAAAGTCTAAATCTCGCATTAAGATGAAGTTTTTATCTGCATATGTATTTAAATCTTTATTTACTGAGTTGCTTAATCTTACTAAATCTTCTATATAATTTATTTGATATGGTGAATCTTCTGTACCACTACCTTTAAATAAATTATCATAATAAAGATAACAATATACACTTTGTTTAGTTTTTATACTTATGGTTTTATCACTTTCATTATAAGTTAAAGCATCTACATCTTTACCATTCTTATCAACACAGCCACTTTTAATTCTATTCAAAGTAAAACCATCTGTTGGAAATGTAGTACTATCTAATTTTTGATATTCTCCAGTTTGGTAATCACTTTCCACCATAATAGCTAGTCCACTTTTATTTATATCATCTTTTAATTTTACTTTAGGTAGTTCTTTATAAGCATTATTTTTATTAAACACAAAAAACATACTAACTAAGCCTATAAATACAATTAATATTATTGTAGTTTTTTTCATAATACCTCCAAAACAAATTGTTATATCTTCTTTAATTCTATAACAATTTGTTTTAAAAATCAATATAACATTTTGTTTTAATATAAAATGACTTTGAGGTATGTTTATGGATAGATTAAGAGAAATTAGAGAAGACAGAAATTTAAAACAAAAGGATGTTAGTAAGTTATTAAATGTTTCCCAAGTTGCTTATAGTTATTATGAACTCGGAAAAAGACAAATACCAATTGATATTTTAAAAAAATTAGCCAAAATTTATAATGTTTCCACTGATTATTTACTATACTTAACTGATGAAATTAAACCCTACCCTAAAAGTAAAATCAATAAATAAATATCCACCAGCATAGCTGGTGGTTTTTCATTTTCGCCTAAAAGGCTTTACTATTGGCCTCCACTAAAGT
>CANPYA010000066.1 GCA_947587565.1 uncultured Bacilli bacterium
CTACACAAGGTGTAGAATAGTCCATTGGAGTATTACTATTAAATCTATCTGCTTAAAAATAGTTCTTTAACGACTCGTTAAAGTAGAAATTATAGATTCCAATCACTACTGCGATTTATATTATAGCACTTAAAAATTTAAAATAAAAGTTATAATCAAAGTTTTTTAATATAAAAAATAGCTACCACTTAAATGTGATAACTATTTTTAATTATTCTTTTAATTCGGGTATTAACTTTTGTAAATTATTAACTATATCGTAAGTTCCCCCAGTAAATAAACCAACCCCTGCTAAAACTAAACTAACATCTTTCGTAATTAAATAATAAATTAATGCGGTTATTAAACCAATAAATAAATTTTGTAAAGGGATTAATTTATTATTAATATTGGGCATTTTTTTGGCAATAATTCCTAAAATGAAAGTTACGATGAATGTAACAATAACAAATATTGTATGTAACATTAACCTTCACCCATATATAATATATGCAAAATAATTATGGTAAAATAATTAAATTATCTATTATCATTATTAAATAATAAAAATAATCTAACTATTTGTAAGATAGAAGTTAAGACTGAAGCAACATACGTTAAAGCGGCACTAGTAAGCATTTTTCTAACGCCTGTACTTTCTTCATCATCAACTAACTTTAGTTTTTCTAATTCTTTTCTCGCTCTACTACTAGCATTAAATTCAACTGGTAATGTTACAAGTTGAAAGATTAAACCAATAAATATTAAACCAATACCAAAGATAAAAATATTAAAGTATTGAGTTATTAAACCAAAGAAGATTACCCACCAGGAGAAAGAAGATGTTAGACTTACTATGGGTGCAATTAAACTTCTAAGGCGCATCATTTTATAACCTTCTTTATCTTGAATAGCATGACCACATTCATGGGCAGCAACAGAAAGGGCCGCGATACTTTCCCCTTTAAAAACATCTCTTGATAGTTTAATAACTTTCCGACTTGGGTCATAATGATCAGTTAAATTACCAGGAGTTTCTACAATATAAATTTTTTCTAATCCATGAGCATCTAAGATTTTTCTCGCTACTTCAAAGCCACTGATACCCTTTTTATTTTTGATTTCTTTATATCTTTTGTATGAGGCACTAATATTTATTTGGGCAATTAAAGGTATAATAATTATTATAATAAATAGTAAATCATTTGCTATATTACCAGTCATCTATTTCACCTCGTAAATGGTACCTTCTCTTGTATCTTTTAAAACAATTCCCATTTCTAATAATTCATTTCTTATTTTATCTGCTGTTTCATAATCTTTATTTAATTTAGCAACATTTCTTTCTTCAATCTTGGATTTAATAAATTCATCATCAACATTCTTTTGTTCATCTTTTGTTAAATCTAAACTTAAAACTTTATCAAAATCTTTAATGATTTCATATTTAGTATGGTCATTTAAATTCATTTTTAATACATCATATAAGTAAGTTAGAGCATTCGCGGTATTTAAGTCATCACTTATTATTGCTTTAAACTCATCTTGACACTTCTTGAATGCTTCCATGTCTACTTCACCATCTAAATTTAAACTTAAGACTCTACTTTTTAATTTTTTATAAGCATTCTCGGCCCCATCTAAAGAAGAATATGAGAAAACAAGTTGTTTCCGGTAATGACTAAGTAAGCACATATAACGATAACTTAAAGGATTGTAACCTTTTTCTTCTAAAGTAGAAATAGTTAAAACGCCACCCTTACTTTTACTCATCTTACCACTTTGATCATTTAAGTGTTCGGCATGGACCCAATAATTACACCATTTATGACCTAAATAACTTTCAGATTGAGCAATTTCATTCGTGTGATGTGGGAAAATATTATCAACACCACCACAATGGATATCTAAGTACTCTCCTAAATATTTTAAACTAATACCAGAACATTCAATATGCCAACCTGGATAACCTTCACCAAAAGGACTATCCCATTTTAATTCTTGACTTTCAAATTTACTTTTGGTAAACCATAAAACAAAATCGGCTTTATTCTTTTTATTATCATCAACTTCTACGGTATCTCTAACGCCACCGATTAAATCATCAGTTTCTTGATTAGTTAAAACATAATAATTTTTAAGTTTTGATGTATCAAAATAAATATTGCCACCCGCAGGATAAGCATAGCCTTCATCTAACAATTTTTGAATAATTTTAATATATTCCGAAATATTTTCTGTCGCAGGACTAATAATTTCCGGTTTCTTAATATTTAACTTTTTAAAATCTTCAAAAAAAGCATCCGTATAAAATTTCGCAATTTCTAAAACAGATTTATGCTCTCTTTGGGCACTTTTAACCATCTTATCATCACCAGTATCGGCATCACTTGATAAATGACCAACATCCGTAATATTCATACATCTTTTAACATTAAAACCGACATAACTTAAAGTTTTTTCTAAAATATCTTCCATTATGTAAGTTCTTAAATTACCAATATGGGCATAATGATAAACAGTTGGACCACAAGTATACATGGTAACTACATCATCATGCCAAGGCTTAAATTCTTCTTTTTTTCTAGTTAAAGTATTATATAAATACATAACTATTCCTCCTTATTTAAGTCTATCTAAGACTTTTTCTTTTCCAATTAAATATATTTCATTAGGAAGTTCAGGGCCATGTTCTACACCACTTATTTTAATTCTAATTGGCATATACAAAAGTTTACCCTTAACATTACATTTTTCTTTAACAATATCTATAACACTCGCAATAGAATTGATATCCCAAGATGGTAATTTATCGAGTTCTTCACGATAAGTCTTGATAACTTCCGGAATAACTGGGTCACTTTCTAAAAATGCTTTATTTTCCTCACTAATATTTATGGTATCATTAAAGAAAATATCCACTAAATCATTAATTTCTTTACCATAAGATAAATGATCTTTATAAGTAATTAATAAATTATCTACCCATTCAGAGCTTTTATCAGTTACATCTTTTGTGAAGAAAGGTTTAATAAATTCTAAATATTTTTCATCATCTAAATTTTTAATATATTTAGCATTAAACCATCTTAATTTCTTAATATCGTAACTAGCAGGACTTTTACTAATTCTATTCATATCAAAGGCTTTAATTAATTCATCCATTGTATAAACTTCTCTATTTTCTGCGGGACTCCATCCAAGTAATACTAAATAATTAACGATAGCTTCTGGTAAATAACCTTCATTATAAAGGTCCATAAATGAAGCATCACCATTTCTTTTAGAAAGTTTATTACCATCACTACCTAAAACCATTGGTACATGAATATATGTTGGTGCTTCCCAACCAAAAGCTTCATAAAGTAAATTATATTTTGGGGTTTGAGCTAAATATTCATTACCTCTTATAACATGGGTAATATGCATTAAATGGTCATCAATAACATTCGCAAAATTATATGTAGGATAACCATCACTTTTAAGTAAGATTTGGTCTTCTAAGACACTATTTTCAACTCTGACATCACCATAAACTACATCGTGAACAACAGATACTCCTTCTTTAGGCATCTTTTGTCTAATAACATATTTTTCGCCATTTTTTATTTTTTCATCGATTTCTTCTTGCGTTAAATGGGAACACCTACCATCATACATAAAAGGTTTTTTCTTTTTATCTGCAATTGCCCGCATTTCTTCTAAAGTTTCTTCCGTACAGAAACAGTAGTAAGCCTTACCCATTTTAACTAATTCTTCAGCATATTTTTTATAAATATCTAATCTTTCACTTTGAATATATGGACCTACTTCCCCAGCATTATTTGGACCCTCACTAATATCCATATGACATAAATTTAAAGTATTATAAATAAAATCTATGGCTCCTTCTACTTTTCTTTCTTGATCAGTATCTTCAATTCTTAATATAAAGTCCCCACCATCGTGTTTAGCCACTAAATATTCAAATATGGCAGTTCTTAAATTACCAATATGCATAAATCCGGTTGGGGATGGTGCAAATCTTGTTCTTGTTTTCATAAATTCCACTTCCTTATGTCTTATTTTACCATATTATCTGTATTTTTTGAATTGTTTTAAAGCAAAAATAAAAAGAAATAATATTCTAAAATAATATTATTCCTTGACTTCTAAATTATTAATCTTAAAAATTATTGTTTATCAAAATATAAGAAACAAAATGCACTAGTATCAACTGAAATTTTTGCTCGACCGCTTGCAAATGTTATAACATCAGTACCAGTTATTTTTTTACCAGCCGTATCAACACATCCTGATTTAGCTTGATTGAAGTTATAACCACTTGTTGGAAATGTCGCACTAGTGTTTTCTTCATAATCGCCAGCACCTTTAGTTTTCTCTAGCATTACTGCAAAAACACTCCCATAAGATAATTTTTCTTCTTCTTTTTCTTCAGTTTTATTACTATTATTTGGCATATCTAAAGTACTATACATAAAAGCTAAACCTCCAACTTGAACAATTGCTAAAACCATGCATATTACAATATTTAACATTTTTTTATTTTCCATCATACTCTCCTTATTCCTCTTTAATTATAATATTAATTAACCTTTAAAATCAAGTTATTTTTGACTTTTGTTAATAACTTTATTTTTGACTTTTGTTAATAACTTGATAGTTTTCCACAAGTTTATCCATTTTAATGGCGCAATTTAAAGGTGATGATGAATATAAACAAGTAGCTTTTATTTTAGTTTTGGGATATATATATTTATTATATAATTCATAAGATTTTTTACCTGTTGTATAAATTTCTTTAATATGACTATTTTTTAATATTTCCGTTAAATCATTAGGTATAACTTTCGTAATTGAACTATCTCTTGAGCCACTTATTTCACAAACTGCACAAGTATCCCATAAAGCAATTTTATGTTTCTTTAAAAATTCTTTTTTACTTTCTATATTATTGGGAATTTCTTCCTTAAAAACTTTGGCTAAACAAGACCAAAACCTATTTTGCGGATGCATATAATAAAAACCTAATTCTCTTGATTTAGGAGAAGGCATAGTTCCCAAAATTAATATTTCACTATCTTTATTATAATATGGCTCTAAAGTATGTTTTACTTGCATATAATTCTCCTTACAAATAATATTATAACCAAAAAAATTTATTAAACGAATCTTCTTTGAATAATTCATTAAATTATTTTATTAAAGCAAAAAAGTCCATAAATTGGACTTCTTGAAACACTTTGAAATACTCTTAACGTTTACTGAATTGTGGAGCACGACGAGCTTTCTTTAAACCATATTTCTTACGTTCTTTAACTCTCGCATCTCTGGTAACAAAACCTTTAGATTTTAAAATATGTCTATAACTATCTTCTCTAGTTTGATCAGTATTTTTATCAAATTCTAATAAAGCTCTAGTTATAGCAAGTCTAATAGCACCAGTTTGACCTGAGAAACCACCACCATCAACAGTAACATCGATATCGAATCTATTTTCATTATTTGTTGCTACTAATGGTTGTTTTAAATCCATTACTAATGTAGCAAATGGCATATATTCTTCAACATCTTTACCATTAACAGTAATTCTACCAGTACCACCAACTAATTTAACTCTTGCAACAGAACGCTTTCTTCTACCTGTTGCTGTCCATACTTGTTTATTTGCCATATATCCTCCTAATCAATTTCTAAAGCAGTAGGT
Source organism: uncultured Bacilli bacterium (assembly GCA_947587565.1). Lineage (GTDB taxonomy): Bacteria > Bacillota_I > Bacilli_A > RF39 > UBA660 > SIG200. The sequence goes on from CANPYA010000066.1 coordinate 5,687, forward strand.
TTTTGTGCTTCATGTTTATGATTTTCATCACGATAAACAAATAATTTCTTACCCATTGCTCTTCCTAATCTGTTATGAGGAAGCATTCCTTTAACTGCTCTTTCAAGCATTTCTTCAGGATAACTTTCAACCATAACTTTAGCAGTTCTTTCTCTTAATCCTCCTGGATATCCTGAGTGATTATAATATTTCTTGTCTAATAACTTATTACCAGTTAAAGCAACTTTACTAGCATTAACAATGATTACATAATCACCACAATCAACATATGGAGTATAAGTAGGTTTATGTTTTCCTCTTAATACGTGAGCGGCTTTAGTAGCTACTCTTCCTAATGGTTTACCAGCTGCATCAATTACATACCAATTTCTTTCAACTGTTTCTTTTTTTTGCATAAATGATTTCATAACAATTTCCTTTCATTATGTCCTCTATTAAACTTTCCCACGGCTTAATAAACTTCATAAATAAAATGTACCATGTTAAATTATATGAAAAAAGTGCTTGCTTGTCAATTAAAATCGCACTTTTTGGGTAAAATTTACATAAAAACGTTAAATTATAAAAAATGAAACTATTCCACTAATTATAAATAATATTCCCAATAATAAAGGAATTACTATTATATTTTTAATTGAGTCTTTTGGATTATAAATTTCATTGTAATCATTTTCATTATAATAAATATCCATTGTGTCTCCAACTTTATATTTACCAGTATTAACTAAATACTTTGTTTTAGTATGATACACTTTTCCATTAATTTCATATTCGTACCAATAGTATGACATATTCATTGGGTCATCATCTGAAGAATCAACAACAAACAATTCCCTTTTTGTTATTGTTGCTGTAACTTTTTTATTACACCTATTAATTAAGTCATTAATCTTATTTTTAGCAATAAACCAAGCTATTAAGCAAATAACTCCAACCAATAAAAATAAAATAGGAAATAAAATATAAAAATTTTCCATTAAACACCTGCTTTCATTTAAATACTATCACACTTTCTTTAAAAATGAAATTTATTTTAAAATACTAGCCAACAATTTTACGATTATTTTACAAATGAGTATAAAACTTTAAAAAAGTCGATATGTTCACTTTAAATTAGTCAATACCTTCACTTTAAAAAAGTCAGTACTCTCACTTTAAATTAGTCAGAATATTTTATCTTTTTTAAATATAAACCATTTGGACTAAAAGTAGGTAATCTTTTTGTAGTTTTTAATTCTAACATATCTTGAATATCTTCTTTATTTACTTTACCTTTGCCAACTTCTACTAAAGCACCGATTAAATTTCTAACCATATAGCGATAAAAAGCATAACCGGTAAATTCTAAATATAAAACTTTATTAAATTTATAAATCTTTATTTTAGTAATTGTGGTTTGATAATCTTCTCTATCACCCGCAACAAAATTTTGAAAATCATGAGTTCCTAAAAATAATTTACTTACTTCTCGCATTTTGTTAATATCCAATTTATTTTTAACATAGCCATAATAATTTTTATCTTTATCTCCTTTTAAATCAATTTTATAAAGATAAGTCTTACTTTTTGCACTATGTCTCGCGTGAAAACA
>CANPYA010000067.1 GCA_947587565.1 uncultured Bacilli bacterium
CTGTTTTCTTTAAAATAATCAAAATTATCAAAACAAAATTGCCATATATGTTTTATATTCTTATAATCTTCTTTATGATAGATATCTCTTAAATATAATTGACATAAATAACTAAAATTCTTTTTGGATAATTCACTGTAACTATTATAGTTAAATTCAAATGAAAAATACATATCTTGATTCTTATATACCAAGTCAGCTTCACTATCGATGATATTGGTATTTACTCCGATATGGGGTGTTACTATTTCAAAATCAGCTTTTAACTTTTCAATAGGAATTTCTATAATAGCACTGATGATATTAAGTAAGTATTCTTGTGAGATTTCAGTACCACTTGTAAATATTTTCTTGACTACTTCATCCTTTAATAGAACTTTATTAGAATTACTCATCCTTTTCCTCCTTTCACTTTATATATTTGCTTTTTTTCTCTAATTTCCTTTTTTTCTTTTAAAATTTGTTAAAAAAAATTTATAAAATAAAAAAAGTCACATTAATTTGCAACTTTCTCTTCTAAATATTCCCCATCTAAACTAAAACTTTTAGCATCCGTTATTTTAACTTTAACAATTTTACCAATAATACTTTTTGGGCCTTCGACATTAACTAATTTCATCGTATCGGTATAACCATAAACTTTACTAGCGTCTTTTTCACTATCTCCTAGAATTAATACTTCAACAACTTTATTTAATAATTTTTGATTATTTTGATTAGAATAATAATTTACTAGTTCATTTAATTTATGCAATCTTTCTTCTTTAACGCGCATTGGAATTTTATCTTCCATTTTAGCCGCCGGTGTCCCTTCTCTTGGGGAGAATATAAACGTATAAGCTCCATCATATTTGCAAGTTCTAACGACATCTAAAGTTTCTTCAAAGTCTGCATCCGATTCATTAGGAAAACCGACAATAATATCAGTAGTAATGGCTACACCCGGAATTCTTTCTTTCATTTTATTAAATAGTTCTAAATATTCTTTTTTAGTATAACGCCGATTCATCTTTTTTAGGATGTTATCACTACCAGATTGGAGTGGTAAATGAATATAAGGCATAATATTATCATATTTCGCAATAACATCAATCATTTCATCTGTAAAGTTCCAAGGATGACTTGTAACAAATCTTACTCTTTCAATACCTGTTTTGGCTACACATTCTAATAAATGACTAAAAGTTTCCCCAATATCTTTACCATAAGCATTAACATTTTGCCCAAGTAAAGTTACTTCTTTATAACCATTCTTTTTTAAATCTTTTACTTCTGCAATAATACTTTCTAACTTTCTGCTTCTTTCTCTACCTCTTGTATAAGGCACAATACAATAAGTACAAAATTTATCACAACCATACATAATATTTACCCAAGCGGTTATTTTAGAATCCCTTGTATAATTCATTCCTTCAATTATTTCATCACTGTTTGAGTAAACTTCAATTTGTTGTTTATTAAATTCTTGTAAAAGTAATTTTGGTAAATCATATAAATTATGAGTCCCAATTACAATATCAATATATTGGTGATTTTTTTGAATATCATCGATAACATCTGGTTGTTCGGCCATACAACCTAGTAAAACTATCTTAAAATCATCTCTATTCTTTTTTAAATACTTACATTTGCCTAAAAAGCCCATTACTTTATCGCGAGCATTTTCTCTAATCGCACAAGTATTTAAAACCACTACATTGGCTTCTTCTAAATTTTCCGTATTAGTTAAGCCAAGTGTTTCTAAATAACTCCGAATGGCTTCACTATCATGCACATTCATTTGACAACCATAAGTTCTTAAAAAATATTTTTTATTTTGAAATACTTTAGAATAATTTTCTTCTAAATTAATATATTTATTTTCGCTTTTTTTTCTATCTTTCGCGACATTTAAATCTGGTAAATGCATAGTAATCACTTCCTACGCTTGTTATTTTATCACAAACCATAAGATATTGAAAGCGGATTTTGTATATATTGGGATAGGTATTGATTTGTGGTAGAATAAAGTAAAAATAGTCAACGAATAAAAATAAAAGAAATTTTAAATCAACCAAAACCCGCTTTCAGTAAAGATAGTATAACTTTTTTAGGGGACCTGCAACAAGTTCGACAAATGATGTCAAAACTTCTAATTTTTCGACAAAATAAGCCAACAAAAAAAGAAGATAATACTTCTTTTTATTTTTTAAGAATAATGGATAATTGTTTATTAAACAAATATCTTTTTTATTATGTTATTTACTATTCAGTAGCGTCTTCAGAACATTGGAATCCAGAGTTGTTAATTTTGATTTCAATAGACTTATCAGCTAAGTCATTTTGACTGCCTTCAGTATTTTCTAACATAAATCCAACTTCAACTGGGGCTTTAGAATCTGCATCTGGACCTTGAGCTTTAAGCTTATAAGTTACAGTAGCAGTTAATCCATTATCACCTGCAGCATGAAGTTCTTTAAATGTAAATTGACCATCAGTTGCAGCACCTAATTCTGGTTTAGCAAATGTAATAGTATTTGTTTCTCCAGGATCACTTGTTCCTTGAGCAAAATAGAAAATACCATCATCATATCTACCATCTGCACCATTATTATTAGTTTGCATTGCTGTATCAAAAGCAGAATGATTTACTAACTTAACTGTTAATTTTGAAGTACAAGTATAAGCCTTATCTTTAGTTCCACCTTTAATATGAGCTGTTGAGATTGTATAAAGATGTTTAGCATCTCCTGTTTCCATATCAGAAGCACTTACAGTAACTTTTTCAGTATTTTGACCTTTTTCTGTAGATGCATCAGTTTCTCTTTTAGCCCAATATTTATGTCCAATATTAGCATAACCCATATCAGCAGCTGTAACAGCTAAATATAAATTATCAGCATCAGTTGGTTGTCCATCGCCATCAACTTCATCTAAAGTAATAGTTGCTGTATCATCCCATTTTTGAATTTGACCATTAAAGTCAGTTTCGGTACTACCACTACCACTTTGAACAATTGAGAAATATGCAAATGTTGCACCAACAACTGCAACTAATAAAGTAGCAACTGCAATAACAGTTAGTAACATTGTGTTTTTCTTATCCATTATTTCCCTCCTTCCATTTTAATATTCCGAAATACTATCTTCTATATTTCTATAATAATTCTACAACAAATTCAAATTTAGTGTCAATATTTTTAAATAAAGTTTTACAAAAAAATGAAAAAAGAGTGAAATTTTTACTTCTCACTCTTGTTTTTAAATTGTAATATTATTGGTGTTCCTTCCAACGGAAAGGCTTCCCGTAAACGATTTTCTAAATATCTTTCATAACTGAAATGCACTAGATTTTTATTATTGACATTAAATGTAAACTTGGGTGGTTTAGTTCCAGTTTGACTAACAAAATATATCTTTAATCTTTTACCTTTATAAGAAGGTGGTTCATGCATACTAACAGCTTCCATTATGACATCATTAATTAGACTGGTTTTAATCTCGCGACTATTATTTTCATATGCTTTTATTATCTCAGGCATCAAAGTATGTAATCTTTTTTTAGTTAAAGCAGAAGTAAATACAAAATTAATATAAGGTACAAAATTAAAATAAACTTCTAACTCTTTCTTCCATCTTTTAATATCTTCATTAGGATCTTTCACTGTATCCCATTTATTAACACAAATTACAATACCTTTACCGGCTTCTATCGCATAGCTTAATATATGTTTATCGTGTTCAATAATACCTTCTTTAGCATCTACTACTAAAACACAGACATTACTTCTTTCAATAGCCCGCATACTCCGATATAAACTATATTTTTCAATGTTTTCATAAATTCTACCCTTTTTACGCATTCCAGCTGTATCAATAACAATATAATCTTTTTTATCATAAGTAAACCTAGTATCCACAGCATCTCTAGTTGTACCAGCCACATCACTTACAATTACTCTGTCTTCATTTAAAAGGGCATTAATTAAAGAAGATTTACCAACATTAGGACGACCGATAAAACAAAATTTTAAAATATTCTCTTCTTCTTCAGTATACTCTTCTAAATCTTTTGTTAAATAATCTAAAAGCTCTTTAAAACCTAAATTATGTTCCGCAGAAACTGGCATAACTTTTTCAAAACCTAATTCATAAAAGTTATACATATAATCTTTTCTTTTTTCATTATCTAGTTTATTAACTAAAACAATTACATCTTTGCCACTTTTTTTAAGCATATTTCTTATTTTTTTATCAGCATCAGATATATTCTCTAAACCATCCGTAACAAAAAGAATGGTATCGGCTTCATCAATGGCGAGTTCTGCTTGGGCTAAAATATCTTTATCAAAATTATCTTCTTCCCCATGAATTCCACCTGTATCAATTAAATTAAATTTCTTTTTATTATAATTAACTACGCCATAAATTCTATCTCTTGTTATTCCGGGTTCACTTAAAATAATCGCTTTTTTTTCATTAATTAAGCGATTAAATATACTACTTTTTCCCACATTTGGTTTACCGATTAAACAAACGGTTTTCATAAAATCCCCCCTAACTACAAGTTAAATTATCATCTTTATCTACAATAGCTTTAACTCTTTTATTTCGATAATATATAATTACTTCATAATTATCTAAATATTTTGTTTCATCACTTGGATCAACAATACACCCATTAGTTGTATTTGTATCACTTAAACATTCATTATTATTATCTTTCTCTAAATAATCTGGCACTAATTCACTTACTTTAAAACTCTTGCAAGCATAGCCATCATAATTGGTCTTACTAGAAATTAAAGCATTTTTCATATCTTGCCCTTTAAGAACTGCCGCTTCCTCAATTAAATTTAATTTTTTATCTAGCATATTACCTTTAACGGCATTAGTAATCCCATTAATAGATGGTATCGCAATGGCCATAACTAAGGCTAAAATAACAATAACTGTTAAAAGTTCCATTAAAGTAAATCCCTTATTATTCATAATAATTTCCTTTCCTATTTATCCAAATAATTTTCTATTATTTCTAAAACTTCATTTCTTCCTTTTTTCGTAATTGTTGAAAAAGGAACAAACAAATCATTTTCATTAAGTTTTAATGTTTCTTTAATTAATTTATCTTGTTTAAGACGATTATTCTTAGTAATCTTATCATATTTCGTGGCCACCACTATAACATTTAAATTATAATACTTTAAGAAATTATACATTAAAATATCATCTTCGGTTGGTTTATGGCGATAATCAACGAGTAAAAAGACACATTTTAAATTCTCTCGCGTTCTTAAATAATCCTCAATCATAATGCCAAATTTCTTTTGGGTATCTTTAGAGACATTCGCAAACCCATAACCGGGAACATCAACTAAATAAAAATTATCATTAACTAAATAAAAATTTAAAGTTTGAGTTTTTCCAGGTTTAGAAGAAGTTCTCGCAAAATTTTTTCTTTCAATTAGAGTGTTAATAAAACTACTTTTACCAACATTACTTCTTCCTAAAAGTAAAAATTCATTTTTATTATCCTCTGGATATTGACTTATTCTAATCGCAATAATTGGTTCCGCAACCGAATTAATTTGCATAAATATCACCAACTAAATTATATATGAATTTCTAAATAATTGCAAATATATCTTGTCGGACTTAACATAATGTGTTAAAGTAAAATTAAGGTGGGATTAGGTATATGCAAAAATACAATTGGTCAGTCGATACTCTAATTACAAGAGCGGAAGACTTAGAAAAGTTATATAAGTTTGAAGAAAGAAAAAAAGATAGAGATGAAAATCTTTTAAAAACCATAAAATATGATTATGAAGTAATTGCAAATGAAGTATTTGAAATGATGAATAAAGAAGACTACGAAATGCCCTCTTTATTAGAAAGTTATGAATACTTAAAAAGTTTATACGAGAAGTGTGAATTTCTATGGTCTGATATTAGTTTTTTTGAAGAACTTACCAAAAATAAATTAATTAGTGTGCCAACACTTAAGAAAAATAGTTTTAGTAAAGAAGATTTACTAACTTTAACGCATGATTTTTACCGGGATTTAGGAAATTCCTTCTATGGCAATTTTATGAAATGTTTTTATAGAAGAAAAGATCATACCAGATTTGTAAGAGATGGTATTAATAACTCTTGTGAAGGTAGTACAATTCATTTATTAACTTTTAATGAAGATTTTATTACCATAAGAAGAGATAATACTATCAAAGATTTTACTAATTTAGTTCATGAATATGCGCATGCAACATTATTTCAAATGAATCCGGAAGCGCATGCTGATACCAATAATATTTTTACCGAATTACTTCCTAATTTAATGGAAATTTTAGCGTTAGATTATTATTATAAAGTAACTAAAGATAATAATGCAATAATTGAAAAAGTCAATGGCTACAATAGTAGTTTAGTAAGAAGTGATTTTGCTAATCATTTAATAACTTTAATAGAGGAAGAAAGAGAATTAGGTCGAGATTATGAATCTAATAAAGAACTTAAAATGGTAGCTTTAAATAAATGTGGTCTTACTTGTGAAGAGTTAAATAATATGTTAGAACATCCTATAATGACTGCCGATATTATCTTAGAAAATTATTTATTAGGTTTAGAATTATATTATTTAAAAGATAATGATAAAGATAAATTTTTAAATACAATTAAGAAAATTGCTTTATTAGATTTAAAAAGTAAAGAAGAATATTATAGTAGTATTAAAAAATTAGGAATTACACCAAATTTACATACTAGAGATTTTCGCGATGATTTAAAAGGTCAAGTTTTAAAATTAACGAGATAAGAAAAACGAAGATATTTTAAATGATGTCTTCGTTTTTATAATAACTATTTACTTTATTTTCTTTTGTAATTTTTTTATTTCTTCTTCACTTAAAGAAGTGCATTTTTGGATTATTTCTAAAGATAGTCCTTCTTGTAACATTTTAAGTGCTGTTTCTCTTTCTCCTTTAGCTATACCTTTATTTTCAGTCATATGTAATCTTGTTCGAAATATTTTTTCACGATCTTCTTCTTCACTTAACGTTCTTGTTACTGATCCATCTTTGTTTATTATATACATCTTTTCTCCATACTCCTTTACTACCTTATCCCTTTTAC
>CANPYA010000068.1 GCA_947587565.1 uncultured Bacilli bacterium
CGTTGGTGAAGTGGTTGAACACACATGCCTTTCACGCATGCATTCATGGGTTCAAATCCCGTACGGGTCACCAATTTAAAATTTACTAACTATTATGTTAGTTTTTTTATTTGCTAAAAAAGAAAGAGGTCTACTCTTTCTAATTAAATATGTAATGGGTCAATATCAATTTCTAAATTGACTTTATTATCATTGATATAGATATTATCTAAATATTTTAAAGCATTAATTAATTTATCATCAAAACGATATTTTATGACGATTTGAAAACGATAAGTATTATTAAACTTAAATAAATTGGCAGTTGTTGGTCCTAAAATAATGGAAGTCTTATCTAAATTATCTTTTAAATATTTAGTAACTTTATTGGCATTTTCTAAAGCTAAATTATAATCACTAGCAATGACTTTTAAACTAACTAAATAATAATATGGGGGATATTTTAAAATTTTTCGAATATTCATTTCATATTCAAAGAAACTTTTAAAATCATTATTTTTAACGCAATTTAAAACATAATTATCAGGATTAAAGGTTTGAATAATTACTTTACCTGGTAAATTACTTCTACCGGCTCGTCCACTCGCTTGATACAAAAGAGCAAATGTTCTTTCATTACTCCTGAAATCGGGAACATTTAAAGAATTATCGGCATTAATTATTCCTACTAAAGTAACCTTAGGAAAATCCAGTCCTTTACTAATCATTTGGGTTCCGAGTAAAATATTATATTTCTCATTTTTAAAATCACTAATTATTTTTTCATGAGCTCCTTTTTTACTCGTTGTATCTTGGTCCATCCGGACTATTTTAGCATCCGGTAGTTTTTTTTGTAGTTCCAATTCAACTTTTTCGGTACCAAGACCCAAGTAATTTAAACTATCTTCATGACAATTCGGACATTTATCTTCTCTTTTTGTTGTATAACCACAATAATGACAACGTAAGTTATTCGTTGATTTATGATAAGTCAAAGTAATATCACAATTCGGGCATTTATAAGTAAAACCACAATTAGAACAATTGATAGTTGTCGAATAACCTCTTCGGTTAAGTAAAATAATAGCTTGTTCACCACTATCTAAAACACCTTCTAAATTAGTAATTAATTCATCACTAAAAATAAAATTATGTTTTTTAACTTCATCTAGCATATTAACAATTGTTACATTTGGTAAAGTACCTTCTCCTGCTCTTTTATGTAAATAAATTGGTTCAAAGACATTCTTTAAAGCTCGGGCTTTGGATTCCAAAGTTGGGGTGGCACTTCCTAAAACAAGAGGACAATTATGATACTGAGCTCTAAAAATTGCGACATCTTTCGCGTTATATCTTGGCATATTTTCTTGTTTAAAGGTATCACTATGTTCTTCATCGATAATAATTAAACCAATATTTTTTAAAGGAGTAAATATCGCAGAACGAGTTCCAACTACTACCGATACTTCGCCTCGAATTATTTTTAAATATTCATCATATTTTTCGCCATTAGATAGAGCACTATGGAATATTGCCACCTTGCTTCCAAACCATTCATAAAAACGGTCGACTATTTGCATAGTTAAAGTTATCTCTGGTACGAGCATTATTGCGGTCTTGCCTTTATCAATAACATCTTGAATTAAATTTAAATAAACCTCCGTTTTACCAGAACCAGTAATTCCTTCAAGTAAAAAAGTTTTGTATTCATGGCATCCTTTGACTTTTTGATAAGCTAACTCTTGCTCTTCGTTTAATTTATGTTTTTTAACTCCTTCTTCTATTTTTTTATTAATCCGATATTCTTGTTCTTTTATTTCTTTGATTAATTCTTTATCTTTTAGGGCCTTTACTACTTGACTCCCATAATTACTTTTTAAAACTTTATTATTTACAAGTAAGTCATTTAATAATTCACTTTGATAATTAACTTTTTTATAGTTTTCTAAATACTTCTTTGTTTCTTCAACACTTTGATTTAATACTAAATATGTTTTATAAAAATTATAATTAGTCTTTTGATCTTTTATTTTTAAGGAACTTGGAAGCATGGCTTGATAAGCACAAATTAAAGGACATAAAGTTTTTTCCTTTATATATAAACCTAATTTAATTAACTCTTCATCTAAAACTATTTCTTTATCTGTAATATCTACTATTTCTTTAAGTTCATAATCTTCTGTATAAGTATTTATAATATCCATAACAAAACCATTTATTTGTTTTGTACCAAAAGGTATTTGCACTTTCATACCTTTTTTTATTATATCTTGTAAATTATCGGGTACTTTATAAGTGAAATATTTATCAATTTTTTTAGTTGGATATTCAATTAATACTTTAGCAAACATAATAGTCTCCTTCTAAATAAATTATAAAATAAATTATAAAAAAAAGAAAGTAAATTAATTACTTTCCGGGTTCATACATTCCGGACTATCATCAACTTCATGACAACCATAACCAGCAAAACCTAATTGGGCTTCCGCGAATCCTTTTTTGCCATCCATTTCGAGTATTACCCATTGATGAGTCCAACCATTTTCATTAGCGTGGGTTAAATTTTTAAAACCCATTAATTCTAAAACTTGAATTAAAGCTCTAGTACAACCGGCACAAGAAGCTGTATGAGTTACAAATACACCATAAGGAGTACGATAATCAAAACCTTCTTCAACATGATAACCCATTTGATAATATTCTGATACTTTTTTAGCAGCAGCATCAACTTTTTCTAAGTCAGTCTTATAACCTTTAGCCAATATTTCATTGGCTACTTTTTGGGCAATTTCGGTAGCTTGTTTATTTTTCTCACAAGCATCTTTATCTTGCGTCGGTTTATAGCCTCTTTTTTGTAATACAGCATTGGTTACATCACAAGTTGGTGTTGTACTTGGTTTCGTAGATGAACCGGTGCTAGGTGTAGTACTTGTTCCAGTACTTGGCTTTGTTGTTGTACCCGTACTATGTTTCGTAGTTGTTTGCTTAGCTTTAACTGTTATAGTCATTTCTTCTTCTACTCTATTACCATTTTTATCTTCAGCATAAATCTTTACTTTATAAGTACCAGCTTTACTTGTATTAACTTCTCCTTCATATTTAACTTCTAAAGCACCTTCTTTTTCATCAGTTGCTGTTATCCCACTTAAGATATCTAATTTATCACCAACTGTAATAGTTTTATCTTTAACGCCATTTAAAACCGGTTTAATTGTATCTAAGACATTAATTGTAAATGTTTTAGAATTCTTTATTTGTTCAGATTTAGTTTCTCCATTTTCTTCATAAAAATAATCATATAATAATTCTATTTTTATTTCATAGGTTTTAACTTCGTCTAAAGAAATTATCGCATCATCTTGGATTTCTTCCCCATCAACATATATTTTAATTTCCGTTTTATCTTTTAAATTATCTTGCGATACAATACTATTCTTTATTTCTTCATAACTTAAACTACCTAAATATTCTAAATCTGGTTGATAATCTTTAAAAGCTAAATCATTTTGCTTTCTTATATCTGTTATTTCTTTATTTCGTTTTTCTACTTCGGCATTCTTCTGTTCAACTTTCTCATTCTTATCTTTCACATAAAAATATGCACCAACTGCTACTCCACTACCTAAAATAATTATTATAATAATTATATAAAGCACAGCTTTATAATCTTTTTTACTTTTCATCCTAACCTACCTTCAATTTTATTCTAGTCCTCTAGCTTTTTATTTGCAATACTTTTTATTAAATTTTTAATTTGCATTTTACATAATTTAACATTATTATTTTGAACAATATATAAGTATTTAAACATTAAAAAAGAAGAATTTAATCTTCTTTAACTTCAAAATCTTTTAATTCGCCATCACTAGCTAATATTTTATTAACTTTAGCTGTGGCATTATTTAATTTTTCACTACAATTTTTAGCTAAATTCATAGCCTCTGTATATTTATTAATAGCATCTTCTAAAGGCACATTACCAGCTTCTAATTCCTTTACTAAAAATTCTAAGTCTTTTAAATTTTCTTCAAATGTTTTTTCTTCTTTTTCCATTTTTATCCCTTTCTATTTCTTTCTTTTTAATGTATTTATTAATTCTTGATCTCGATTATAAATATTATTAAGACGTTCCTCAATTAAAGGATCACCTGATAATTTAGTTAAAGCATACATTTTCTTATCACTAATAAATTTTATTTTAGTTTCTAATTCTTTAATTTCTTCATTACTTAATTTTAATTCATCTTGTAATTCTTGTAAATATTCTTTTATTCCATCTCGATCACTACATAATAATATAAATTTTTCCGTTTCTTTATCAAGTTCTGCTTTTAAATCATCTAAATTATTCTTATTTTCATTATATATTTTAAGATAATCCCCAGCACCCCTAGTTGAACAGTAATAACCGCCTCCTAAAACAACTCCAAAACAACTACTTAACATAAATAGTATATTAGCTATATCTATTGAAACGCCACTTTGGACTACATTAGCTATAGAAGTACTACCAACCCCAACAATAAAAGTTGCTAAAAAAGTTATTAAAACAGCTTTTATTTTAGACATTTTAGTTAAGAATTTGAAATGTCCCATAACATATAAAATATGGTGTAAATTATCTAAATTTTGTTCTGAATCATCAATTCTTTTATTAATTTCTTTAGCATAATCTTGTTGTCTACCAATATTTCCTTCAATACCGGCTCTTTTTTCTTTTTCTTCCTTTAATAATGAATATAACTCATTAAAGACTTCATCATACTTATTCATTTTTTATCCCCTTTACTTCACTGGTGATTTCTCCCTCATGAAATTTAATGTCTATTATATCACCAATCACTAGGTTTTGGCAACTTTTGATGACTTTACCATCTTTTTTAACTAAAGAATAACCATTACTTAAAATATTTAAGGGATTAACTAGTTTTAAGGTATTAATTAAATAATCTAAATTATATTGTAAAGTAGTAAGTTCTTTATCCATAACATTATTTAATTTATTAACTAATTCTTTTAAAGTATTTTTACTGTTTTGAATTAAATTATTGGAATTTAACATTTTAACTTTATTTAAATCTATTTCTAAATTATGTCTTTTACCATCTAAGATATTTAAAATATTACGATTTAAGTTATCCATTAATTTATCTAGCGTTTGTTCTTTCATTTCATAAAGAGTTAAAGGATTTTTTAAAACAAAGGAGTTTCTTAAATTACGGAGTTCAATAAATTTAGTATTTATTAAATTTTTTATATTTCTATTAAGCCGAATTTTATATTGATTAAGTGAATTATTGATATCACTAACGGTTGGTACAGCCATTTCGGCAGCACCAGTTGGAGTTGGCGCTCTTAAGTCAGCGACAAAATCCGCAATCGTGAAATCGGGTTCATGACCAACAGCACTAATAATTGGGGTTTTCGCATTATAAATGGCGCGGGCTACAATTTCTTCATTAAAGGCCCATAAATCTTCAATTGAACCACCACCTCGACCAACAATTAAGGTATCACAATCATAATTATCAGCAACTTCAATTTGTTTAACAATATTGGGAGCAGCATTTTCACCTTGGACAAGGGTGGGAAATAAAATGGCTTCACATAAAGGATATCTTCTTCTAATGGTACTCATAATATCTCTTACAGCAGCACCGGTATCTGCGGTAACAATGCCAATCCTTCTTGGATACTTGGGTATTGGCTTTTTATGTTCTTGATTAAATAAGCCTTCTTTATATAATTTTTCTTTTAATTTTTCATATTCAATATATAAATTACCGACCCCATCTAAATTCATTTTTTCAACATAGATTTGATAAGAACCACTGGCAGGATAGGCCGCGACTCTTCCGGTAACTAAAACTTTCATTCCATCTTCGGGGGTAAAATCTAAAGAGCGCGTATAACTTTGAAACATAACCGCATTAATCCTAGAATTATCATCTTTTAAAGTAAAATATAAATGTCCTCTAGTATGATTTTTAAAATTCGATATTTCACCTTTTAAATAAATCCGGTTCAGAAAATAATTATCTTCAAACATCTCTTTAATATAATTATTAAGTTCACTTACTTCTAAATATTTATTTTCTTCCATAATTAAGTCCTTTCATTACTTCAGTGATAATAGCATAATTTTCTTTAAATTTATCTAATATTTCATCCTTTTCTGGTATTTTTAATTTAATCAAACCATTTTCTGTTGTAATAACTAAATTAGCCTCTAAATAATTTAAAATATTTTGCAAGTAATCGGGATTAAATTTATGATATAACTCTTCAAACATCTCTTTAAAATTTTCTGGTAAAAATCCAAGTAAATCCATTAGATAATTTTGCATATAACTAAGATATTCGTCTTTACTAGTAAATCTTTTATCTTCTTTAATATTTAATCCCATACATAAAGGAAAGTTAAAGTCTAAAATATTTTCATTATCTAAGATAACTAATTCATTATCTTTATTTATGCCCCAATTTCTACCTTCTCTGTCTGAATTATAAAATATTAAATCACTAAAATACATTGTCATTACTTGATTAATTAAGGTTTTATCTTGGTATTTATCTTGGACATTTTTTAAAATCATGGGTAAATTATCTTCATCATTAGTAAGACATAAATCATAAGCATTTTGCATTTCTAAATCGGGACTTAATAAATAATAATTACCTAAAACTTCGACAATATGATAATTAGGAGATTTAATATTTAAAGTACGCGCTACTAACTCATAAATTAATTCATTTATAGCTAAATTTAGAGTACTACATTTTTTAACCCAAAATGGTCCACAACTAAATTGGACTTTTTTAGGATAACCTAATTTTTTTATAATTTCAAAATCAGTGGCATTTAAATTCATTCTTTAATAACCTTATCTAAAAC
>CANPYA010000069.1 GCA_947587565.1 uncultured Bacilli bacterium
ATATTCATTATATTATATTTTTCTCAAAATAAAAAGACTGTTTTTCAAATTCTTTCGACTTTGTCAACAGTCTGAGAAGAACTAACCAATGTTCTTCTTTTAATATCTAGAAAATTTTGCTATAATTTATTTAGGGTAAGTTGTATGAAAAAAAGAAGAAAAAAACAAAGTATAATTGGTACTTTAATATTAATTGTTTTAATAAGTGTCTATTTTAATTTTCAAACGGAAATAAAAGATTTTATCTATACGAATTTTTTTCCCAAACCATCTTATAGTATTGAAGAAATACCAGAGTATAAGGGTGAAGATTATGTTTTAATTAATAATAATGAACCATTTTTTAAAGAAGAAGATAAAAATACTAAATCCTATGAATCTTATAGTAAGTTAGATTATTTAGGAAGAGCGGGAGTTGCTATTGCTAATATTGATGAATCATTGATGCCCACTGAAGAAAGAGGACCGTTAGATGCTAAACCAAGTGGTTGGCATACTGTAAGATATGATGATGTTGTACCAGGTAAATATTTATATAATCGATGTCATTTGATTGGCTTTCAATTAACTGGTGAAAACGATAATATGCAAAATTTAATAACTTGTACAAGACAAATGAATACTGGGGTAATGTTAGAATATGAAAATAAAGTAGCTAAGTATTTAAAAGAAAGTCATAATCATGTTTTATATCGGGTTACACCAATATATGAAGGAACTAATTTACTAGCCAGTGGTATTGAAATGGAAGGATTATCGATTGAAGATAATGGTAAAGGTATTAAGTTTAATATTTATATATATAATGTTCAAGAAGGAATAAATATTGACTATAAAACTGGCGATAGTAGTTTGAAAGAATAGGTGGTAGTTATGGAAAAGAAGAAAAGTTATGTAACCGGAATTATTGGTGCCATTTTAGGTGGCTTAATTGCAAGTATTCCTTGGATTTTATTATATGTTTATGCCAATATTATTGCCTCATTTTCCGCTCTTATTATTGCATTGGGTGCTTTAAAAGGCTATGAGATATTTAATGGTAAAATGTCTAAAGGGTTACCTTGGATTATTGCTATTATTTCGATTTTATCTGTATCCGTTGCGACATTTTTAGTTATTCCCAATTTATTACTATATAAAGAATATGGTATATTTAGTTTAGCTAATTTTAAATTACTTTATGAAAGTCATGATTTTGTCGTAGCTCTTCTAACTGATTATATGTTTAGTTTACTATTTACAGCTTTAGGTATCAGTGGCGTTATTAAAAATATTCATACCCAAATTAATTTAGGAGATACGAACATCGATGTTAATAATCGATATCCTGGTGAAGAAGAAAAAATAAAAGAAACATTTACTAAACTAAATGCTTTAGATAAAAACACCGCGATTAGTAAAGAAGAATTAGATAGTAATTTAAAATTAGATGATAATGTTCTTCTCTATTTTATAAGAAAAGGATGCATTAAAGTTACTAAAGGTAGATATTATTATAAAGAAGTTAATAAAAAGAAAAATATTATTTTAGTTATAGCTGTAATTGTTGTATTTTTTATTCTTGGTTTTGCCTCTTCCTTATTAAGTAACGATATTAAAGAAGATGCGCGAGTTATCACTTATGATTTACCTAGTAGTTATGAAGAATTTACTTATAATTCTAATGGAGAAGTTGGTTATACAATTTATCCTAAAAAAGATTTAAGTGGTGATTCGGGGGAAATACATGTTTATTATTATACGGATGCCACAATGAGTGGTGATGATACGGCTAAAACTATCGAAGAATATTTAAAAGAAGAAGATGGTTATGTTACTAGTAAAATTTATAATAATGAATATGGTTATCAAGTTTTAGAAGGAGAATTTGATTTAGAAGGATTTACGGAATATTTCTATTATGTCTTTAATGATGAAAAGTATGCCTTTATTGATAGTTTTACTAAAGATACTAAAAATAATATTAAAAAAGATAGTGCGCATATTGCGAATACTTTGAAATGGAATGATTAATTCATTCTTTTTTTCACTATATTATCACAAAATAATTTTAAAATAGTGTAATCAATCATTTATAATTGCAATATATTATAAATGTTGGTAAAATCATTAATGGTACATCTAAAGGAGATGCTTAAAATATGTTTAAATTATTTAAAAAATTAGGAAAAAGAGAATTATTTTATGCTTTAATATGTGTGGCATTTATTTCGGTAAATGTTTATTTAGAGTTAAAAATTCCCGATTATATGTCGCAAATTACAGTTTTAGTTCAAACAGAAGGTAGTAA
This sequence comes from uncultured Bacilli bacterium, assembly GCA_947587565.1. Classification (GTDB taxonomy): domain Bacteria; phylum Bacillota_I; class Bacilli_A; order RF39; family UBA660; genus SIG200. The sequence continues at coordinate 2,291 of CANPYA010000069.1, forward strand.
AATGGTCGATATCTTAAAAGAAGGCGGCTACATGTTATTATGTGCCTTTGGTAGTTTGATTGCTTCTTTTGTTGTGGGCTATTTTGCCGCCAATGTTGCTGCTTATTTTGGGAAAATTATGCGTTATCAAGTATTTGCTAAAGTTGGGGAATTTGGTACGGAAGAAATTAAAGAATTTTCGACAAGTTCGTTAATTACGAGAACAACTAATGATGTTACGCAAGTCCAAATGCTTATAGCGATGGGGTTGCAAGCGATGATTAAAGCCCCCATAATGGCAACTTGGGCAATAATTAAGATATCTGGTAAGAATTTTTCTTGGAGTATGGTAACAGCTGTTGCGGTAATTATCTTATTTATAACCATCATTATCTTAATGCTTTTAGTTTTTCCAAAATTTAAGTTAGTTCAAAAGTTAACGGATAACTTAAATAGAATTACGCGAGAAAATTTAACCGGTATTCGAGTTATAAGGGCTTTTAATGCGGAGAATTATCAACAAAAGAAATTTGAAAAAGCCAATGAAGATTTAAAAAATTTACAATTATTTAATCAAAAAACTTTAGGGTTACTTAATCCCGTAATGTCATTAGTAATGTCTGGTTTATCTCTATCTATTTATTTTATCGGAGCAATTTTAATTGATAAAGCCAATATGTTAGATAAAATTACCTTATTTTCTGATATGGTTGTATTCTCATCTTATGCTATGCAAGTAGTTATGTCATTTATGATGCTTATTATGATATTCATAATGTATCCAAGAGCCCAAGTTTCGGCGAAAAGAATTTTGGAAGTTTTAGAAAAAGATGTATCTATAAAAGATGGCGAAGTTACTAAAGGTAAGGAAGTAGGAACCATAGAATTTAAAAATGTTTCCTTTAAATATCCGGATGCCGAAGAATATATGTTACATAATATTTCCTTCACAGCCAAAAAAGGGGAAACAGTAGCTTTTATCGGCTCAACTGGTTCGGGTAAAAGTACGCTTATTAATTTAGTACCGAGATTTTATGATGCAACCGAAGGCGAAGTTTTAGTAGATGGGATAAATGTTAAAGATTATAAACTAGAAAGTTTAAATAACTTAATTGGTTATATTCCTCAAAAAGCGGTAATATTTCGGGGTGATGTTAAAAGTAATGTGGCTTATGGTGAAAAGAATAATACTAAACCGTCTTTAAAGAAAATTAAAGAAGCTGTAAAAGTTGCTCAAGCCGAAGACTTTGTTTTAAAAATGGCTGATACTTATGATGCCGAAATTGCCCAAAGTGGAACGAATATTTCGGGTGGTCAAAAACAAAGACTCGCAATTGCGAGAGCGATAGCAAGAGATTCAGAAATTTATATTTTTGATGATTCCTTTAGTGCCCTTGATTATAAAACCGATTTTACTTTACGAAAAGAATTAAAAAAATATACGAAAGATGCAACTAATTTAATCGTCGCTCAAAGAATTGGGACAATTAAAGATGCTGATAAAATTTTAGTTTTAAACGAAGGTAAATTAGTTGGTATGGGTACGCATAAAGAATTACTTAAAAATTGTCAAATATATAAAGAGATTGCTTTATCGCAATTATCCGAGAAAGAATTGGAAGGTGATTTAAATGCCTAGAAGAGCTATGGGAACACCGGAAAAAGCCAAAGATTTTAAAAAATCTATTAGTGATTTAGTTAAATATTGTCGACCATATTTAATTGCTATTGTAATTGCAGTAATCCTTGCCATGATTAGTTCCATATTATCTATTATTGGTCCCGATAAATTAAGAGATATTACGAATTTAATTACCGAAGGCTTAATGGGTAGTATTAATATGACGGAGATCAAAAGAATATCATTAATTTTATTAATAATTTATTTAATTAGTGCTATTCTTGGTTATTTAGAACAATATATTATGGCGGTTGTAACTAATAAATTCTCAAAACAAATGCGAAGAGAAATTACGGAAAAAATTAATCGCATGCCGCTTAGATATTTTGATAAAAATAGTTATGGGGATATTTTATCAAGAGTAACCAATGATGTTGATACTTTAAGTCAAACATTAAATCAAAGTTTAGGTTCTTTAGTAAGTGCTATTACTTTACTTATTGGTTCCGTAATTATGATGTTTGTAACAAATGGTATTATGGCTTTAACGGCAATATTATCTAGTGTTTTTGGTTTTGTATTTATGACTTTAGTAATAAGTCGCAGTCAAAAATATTTTGATGCTTTACAAAATGGTATTGGTAAACTTAATGGGCATATTGAAGAAATGTATGCTGGTCATAATGTTGTGAGGGCATATAATGGAGTCGAAGACGCTAATGAAAAATTTGCGATGATTAATGATGAAATTTATGAAAATGTCAGAAGAGGTCAATTTTTATCTGGTTTAATGCATCCATTTATGGGATTCATCGGTAACTTCGGTTATGTTTGTGTTTGTATTGTTGGAGCCCTTTTAACAATGAATAATGTTATTGACTTTGGGGTTATTGTAGCTTTTATGTTATATGTCAGATTATTTACTCAACCACTATCCCAAATTGCGCAATCTTTATCTAGTTTACAATCTTGTGCGGCAGCAAGTGAAAGAGTATTTACCTTCTTAAGAGAAGAAGATATGAGTGTAGAAAATACAAATATTAAATTAGACCCATCTAAAGTAAAAGGTGATATAACTTTTGATCATGTTAAATTTGGTTATGACGAAGATAAAGTTATAATTAAAGACTTTAATGTTGATATTAAATCAGGTGAAAAAATAGCCATCGTAGGACCAACTGGGGCTGGTAAAACAACAATGGTTAATCTACTTATGAAATTTTATGATATTAAAGATGGCGACATTAAAATCGATGGTATTAGTACGAAAGAATTAACGAGAAAAAATATTCATGATTTATTCATAATGGTTTTACAAGATACATGGGTATTTGAAGGTTCAATTAAAGAAAATATTAAATATAATAATAAAAAAGTATCTGATGAAGATATCGAAAAAGTTTGTAAAATTGTTGGATTACATCACTTTATAAAAACCCTACCTAATGGTTATGATACAGTACTTTCTGATAATGAAACTTTGTCTTCTGGTCAAAAACAACTTTTAACTATTGCGAGAGGGATGATTAAAAATGCGCCATTCTTAATTTTAGATGAAGCTACCTCAAGTGTAGATACCAGAACCGAAGAATTAGTCCAAAAAGCGATGGATAAATTAACGGAAGGTAGAACTTCATTTATTATTGCCCATCGTTTATCAACTATAAAAAATGCTGATTTAATTCTTATGATGCAAGAAGGAAATATTGTGGAAATGGGTAATCATGAAGAACTATTAAAATTAAATGGTAAATATGCCGAACTATATAATAGTCAATTTGAAAGTATGGAAGAGTAATCTTCCTTTTTTAGTGTCTATCTAAAAATTTATCAATTGAAAAATGATATTTTAAAGCCAGTTGATAAACAAAAGAAGTTAAAATTAAAGTTTTACCATTTTCATAAGCCCAGATAGTCGATTGGGTAGTATTTAAAAAATTAGCTATATCTTTTTGGGTTAAATTATTTTTAATTCTGAACATTTTTAAATTATGCCCAATTAATTTCTTATCTAAAATATTATCACTTTGCATAACTTTTTTCTTATCTAAACCAAACAAATAATCCATATTAAGATGAAAATAATTACATAAATGATTAAGCTTATTTAAAGGAATAACTTTTTCATTTGTTTCCCATCTAGAATAATTTGGCTGTGTAATATTTAAAATACTGGCAATATCTTTTTGATTTAAACCATTTTGTTCTCTTAAAATTCTTAAACTATCATTTATTAATTTTGTCATATATAATGCACCTTTAAGAAAATTTTAAATGTTAAAATAATTTTTAAATAGTTTATATACACAAATACGATTTTATGTGTTAAAATTATTAGAGAATAGGTAAATAAATATTTTAAATATTAAACAATATAAAGATAAAGGAGTATAATATGCTAATGCTAAAAAATAAAAAAATATTAGTTATTTTTACTTTAATGCTATTAGTAACAACTAGTGTGTTTTTAGTGTTGCATAATTCTCATGCTTATAAAGAACTCCCTAAAGTAAAATTAAAAGATGATATAAATAAAAGTGGACTAGCTATTATGGTGGAAAGTGATTATCATACAGGAGAATATCAAAAATCGGATAGTACAGTATTTCCAACTAATGGTTATACATTAAACAGAATTAAAAGTGGTTGTGTAGATAAAAATGGTAAAGATGTTGATGCTTTAATTTATAATGAAAGTGATAAAACAATAAGTATAAAAACCAAACAAAGTGTTTATTGTTATCTTTATTATGACAATTTATTTAAAGGTAGTGGTACAGAAGATGAACCATATCAAATAAATTATATTGAAGACTTAGTAAGACTAAGTAATTCAGTAAATATTGATCAAAATAATTATCAAAATAAAAATTTCATATTAATGCGAGATTTAGACTTTAATGAAAATGATAGTTA
>CANPYA010000070.1 GCA_947587565.1 uncultured Bacilli bacterium
TTTTTTTGCCATTTTAAAATACCTACTTCCGTAGATATTTTATCACATTCTTCGATTTTATGATTTTATCCTGAGAAAGAATGAGAAAATTTTATGTATGTTTTCTAATTGCGACAACGATGTCGTCGCAATTAAGTTGGTCGCATTATTTAGAACTTAATTTTTTTTAGACTATAATTCCTTAAATAATTATGATATATTATAATTAGCTATAGAGGTAAAATTATGAAGGTAAAAATTATTAAAGGAACTCATCAAATAGGGGGTTGCATTACAGAGGTAACTAGTGATAAAGGAACAAAGATTATTATTGACTTTGGGGAAGAATTAACTGATGAACCAAAGGCAACTGTTGATTATGAATTGGAAGGACTTACTCATGGAAAAACAAAATATAAGGGTGTTTTTATAACTCATAGTCATGGGGATCATATTGGTCTTATTTCTAATATTAAGAAAAATATTCCGATATATATTGAAGAAATATCTGCTAAAATTTTTGAAGTTTCAAATGCTTTTTGTTCAGGGAAACCATTTAATGGCACATTAAAAAAATTTAAATTTGAGGAAAAAATTTACATTGATGATTTAGTTATAACTCCCTATCGAACTGATCATTCAGCCTATAACTCTACAATGTTTTTAATTGAAAATAATGGTAAAAGAGTATTACATTTAGGAGATTATCGTTCGACTGGTTACAGTGGTAAGACATTTTATGATAATTTAAAGAAAATTGGCTCGGTTGATTTACTCATAACCGAAGGAACTAATTTAACTAGTAATGATAAAATACCTACTACTGAGGTTGCTTTAAAAGAACAAGCTAAGCAAATATTTAAAAAATATAAACAAATATTTATATTACAAGCTTCAACAAATTTAGATCGCTTACGAAGTTTTAGAGAAGCGGCTTTAGAAACTGGTAAAAAATTTGTCTTAGACATTTCTACCGCCAACATATTAAAAGCGATAGATGATCCTAATTATCAATATTTAAATGATAAAGATGTAACTGTCTGGATACCTAATGCTTATTCAAAGAGTACTTATTCGAAAAGAGTAGAAAGTTTTTATTCCCATAAAGACCCCAAATTTTATTCACAATATATTGAACCATTTGATAATACTAAATTAAAAAAAGCCCAAGTTCATGGAGAATATGTTATGTTAGTTAAAACTTCAATGGCTAAAGATATCGAATTTAATTTAAAGAATTATCGTGATAATGCCCACTTAATATATTCTATGTGGACTGGTTATAAGGATGAAAAAAGACCAAATACGGAAAAAACAAGAGAGTTTTTGAATAAAATGCAGGAATTAAACATTAATGAAGAAGTTCTTCATACATCAGGGCATGCAGATTTAAAAACCATTAAAGAAGTTTTTGAAATAATTAATCCTAAAAAAGCGATTGGTATTCATACAGAAGATAATACTAAATTAGCTGAATATTTTTCCAATTATGTGATAGTAAAAGATGGCGAAGAAATTGAGGTGTAAGAATGAAAATTGAAGGAATGAGTTTTGCTGAATTTATAAAACAATTTAATAATTATTTTCCAGGTTTTATTTTAAGAGTAAGAGATCCTAAAAAAGATTATAATAAAAGTAATGATAATGAAAGTTTAGTTTATTACAATGGCATAAAATCTTTTGTTGTAAAAAATAATTCCAAAAATATTATCTTAGACTTTCCTATAAATGTTTATAAATTAAATCCTAGAGGATTAAAGAATGCTAGTAATATGTTATTTTCTGAACAAACAGATTTAGAAGAAGGGGAAACAAGAGAACAAAAAGAAGCAAGATATCGCATTAAAATTGGTAATATATGTGATGCCATGCATAGATTATTTGATTTTGAAATGACTAAAATTGATTTTGATATAAATTTTAATGGTAATAAAAAAATAGATAAAGATAGAATAATAAAGAATTTTTATAAATTTATAATTCAAGATTTTTCTAAATGTCTAAAAAGACATAATAGAGATGAAGATAATTTAAATATTGAAAATGTTTTTGAAATAACCAATAAAGTTAATAATAAAATTATAAATTCTAATATATCTAAAGAAGATTTTAAAAATATATGTAATGAATTTTCTGATAAAGTGGAGTTTACTTTACAATTTACCCCAAAATTGACAACTAGAAATAGAGAACAAAATTCCACCCCTAAAGATATAACTATCTTACAATGTTGGTTTTTAAGATATGCTAGAGATATAGGGGCAGTTAGTGGAGCTAAATTTAATGTTAAGTCTTATTATAAAGATAATAAAAAATATGATTTAGAAATGTTTGCAAAAAATACTAAAGAGGCAATAAATAGTTATAAAACGACTTCTTCAGAAAAATTAGAAAAATCATATCAACATTTATTTATGCTTCGGGCTCCTGAAATGACTGATTTGTTTGAAATTAAAAGGGGAGAATTTGTCGATTATTTTGAACAAGAATATGGCATATATAATCCTAAAATATATGGTTCTGATAAATTTTCAAAAGATGAAAAAATAGATAAAACTGGACGAATTGATTGTATAGTTTATAAATATAAAAATGGTAATAATGAAAGATTAATAACCGATATTTATATGGTAGAATTAAAAGTTAATTGTGATGTTGTTTTAGGAGATAATGGAGTTATGACCCATTTAGAAGATATTAATGCTTTTTTAAATTTTGATGGTGAAAGTGTCCAAAAATATCAATATTATGATTATGATACTTTAGAAAAAAGAATTAATGACCGGATAAAAATGTTAACTGGGGAAAAAGCTAATTTTAAGAATGTTTCGAAGCACTTTTATACAGTAATTGGTTATACTAAAAAAGAGGAAATAACTATTGTAAAAGAGATGTTAAAAAAATTAACTAGTCCTGAGGGAGTTAATGAAATGATTATAAAGGGTATTTCTAAAAAAGAAAATGGTAAAAAAACTAATTTTAAATTAAATAGACGCTTTCAAGGAACAACTCTTAGTAATTTAAAACAAGATATTAAAGATTGTGATATAAAATTTTTTATAGAAAAAAATCCTTTTGATGAAGAAAATATGGGAATAGATTTTGAAGATATAACTTCGGAATTATTTTAAATGGGTAATTAACTTTCTTCTAATTAAAACATCTTTAACATTATTATTAATTTCTTCAACACTTTTATTGGCATCAATAATTTCTAAATTACCCGAACATCTATATAATTTTTCATAACCTTCTTTAGCTTTAATTAAAGATGCATAATTTTCGTGCCTATCTAGTTCTAAATCTCTTTCTTGAATTCTTTTTAATGCTAAATCTACATCAACATCAAAATATAAAGTTAAATCGGGATTTTTAATAAAAAATAACATCTTTCTTATTAATTCAATTGGTTCGATACCATACACATAAGCATAAGCTAAATAACACATTAGATAGCGGTCACATAAAATATAATCAAATTTATTATCTTTAGTATATAACCCTATGGTTTGTTTTAATATTTCAATACCACTTTTAAATTCAATTAATAAATTTTTAATCAGACTTTTATTCATATCATTTAAAGGCATATATTCTATTTTAGATATAAAAACTCGATAGTTAGTAAATAGTTCATTATATAGTAATTCCAATTGGGTACTTTTCCCGGAACCATCTATTCCTGAAAAAACAATTATTTTGGGTCTATTATGCATATTAAATTCCTTCATTTCTAAAAATATATGATATATTATAGCATTATTTACAAATAAATTTAAAAAATTGGTATGAAAAAAAAGGAAATTCACATAATAAAGCGAATAATATAAGTGAAGGGAGAAAAAATATGAATAAAAAAATTAATGATTTTTTAGAAGAATTTTCAGATAATTTTAGTGAATTATATGTAGAAACTTTTTTAATTCGTTATTTAAATAATTTTAATGAAAATGAATTAATAACTAATATTAAAGAATTAAATAATTTAACAAATACTAAAATTAAGAAATTATTTGCCAAGAAATTAGAAGAAGTTGGTTATTCTAAAAAAGATATTTTAAAAATATTAAATTAAAAAAAATCAGAAAATTTTCATTCTGATTTTTATAATGTTTCAATATTAGATTTAGCAAACGGATTATTACCACTTTTTTTATTAGCCTTACCAATGATAGCATCTTTAATATCATTATCTTCTTCCCCAAAGTCATCATTAACATCAATAACTCTAAGTAATTCATCCATGGAAGTAAATCCTTCCATAACTTTAATTAAACCATCTTTAAGAAGGGTATTAACATCGGATGTATAAACTTCACGTCTTAATTCTTCTTTTCGAATATTACTAACTATGGCATCTCTTATTTCTTGTGTTATTTCTAAGACTTCATGAATAGCAATACGACCTTTATAACCATTAATACATTCATTACACCCAATTGGGGTATATATTTGGTTAACATCCATGCCTAATACTTTTTTAAATAAATTCTTTTCATATTCATTTGTAGCTCTTGCGGAACGACATTTCGGACATAATCTTTTAACTAGTCTTTGCGAAATTATTCCGGAAAGAGCACTACCAAGTAAGTATCTTTCAACATCCATATCGAGTAATCTTTCAATGGTATTTAAAGAGTTATTGGTGTGGATAGTGGAAAGTACTAAGTGACCAGTAATTGAGGCTCTAACAGCAATTCTCGCTGTTTCATCATCCCGAATTTCTCCGATCATTATAATATCGGGGTCTTGTCTTAAGATACTTCTTAAAGTATTACCAAAAGTTAAACCTATTTCACTCATAACTTGAACTTGGTTAATTCCTTGAATTTTCATTTCGACTGGGTCTTCAACCGTAATAATATTCCGATCAGTCGTATTTAAAACTTGTAACATCGCATAAACAGTCGTTGATTTACCTGAACCAGTAGCACCAGTTGTTAAAATAATGCCATTAGGTTTTTTAATTAAGTTAATAATTTTATCATAGTTATTTTTCGTTAATCCTAAAGTTTCTAAGCCACTTAAGCTCATACGATAGTCGAGAATACGAATAACGACTTTTTCACCATCAACACAAGGTAAACTAGAAACCCGCAAATCAACATCTAAGTCTTCAATTAAACCTTTAATCGCGCCATCTTGTGGAAGACGACTTTCTGTTATATTCATTCCAGAAATAATTTTAACTCTGGTAATTAAATTCTTTTTAACCGTAACAGGTACTTTAGCATAATCAAGTAGAGAGCCATCAATTCTAATCCGTACATTTAATTCATTTTCCGTGGGATCAAAATGGATATCGGAAGCTCCTTTTTTAACGGCATCAACTATCATGTCGTTTACTATATCTACTACTGGTTTGTTGTCATAATCAAATTCTCTAAACACTTAGTATCACCGTTCACCCTTTTACTATAAATTATTATACAATATTTAATAAATTTATACAATCAAATTTTTAACTTTTAGAATATTTACACACTTTAACAATTTTGCTAAAATATTATTGGAAATTAGGTGGAGTATAATGCGAAATTTAGTAACTATCAAAGATAATCCTTTAGTTCGAGTAGTAAATTATATTTATGATTATCAAGACCCGCAAGAAATTTATATTCCTATTCTAAATAAATCCACTTTTAAAATGTATGATTATATTTATAAAAATACTTATCTTGGCGATAGTATTGTAAGTATTTCTGGTAAAATAGTCGGTAGTAAAAAAGTTTTTTATCAAAATAATTATGTTCCGGCTTTAAAAATAAAAAATGATTTTAAAGAAAATACTACGACTAAAAAAAGAAGAAGAAAAATAAATAATAAGGAAGAATTAATAAATACTTTAGAAAAATATCATTTAAATAATATTATAGAAAAATTAAATAAAGATGCTGATAGTTTAATTATTAGTAGTATTGATGAAGAAATTTATTCTTTAAAAGAATTTATGTGTCTTGCTACCAACTACAATGAAATATTAGAAACCATTAATGAACTTTTAAGAATTTTAAATATTTCATCTTCTTTAATTGCCATCAAAAACACTAATTCTAAAAGTATTCAAAATGTAAAATCCATTATTGGTACTTATCCCTTTATTAAAATTAAATTAGTACCCGATAATTATTTAATCAGTTATCCGAAATTTTTATGTGAATATTTAAATTTTTCCGAAGATAAAACCATAATTTTAACATCAAATGATATATATGATATCTATAATGTTTTATATAAAGCTAAAGATATTAGTGAAACTTTAGTTACTTTAAGTGGCGATGTTTTAGAAAAATCTTTAATTATTAATACGCGTATTGGGGTATCTTTAGAAGAACTAACTAAAAAATATTTAAATATTCTTAATAGTGATTATGATATTTATTTAAATGGTTATTTAAAAGGGATAAAAGTAAATGATTTAAAAGATATAATTATTACGAAAGATATTGATTCTGTAGTTTTCAAATTAAGAGAAGACACACCTGAAGAAGAATGTATTAACTGTGGGGCTTGTCAAAAAATATGTCCTTTTAAAATCAATGTTAAAAAGTGTTATTTTAAGAATTTAAATCATAAATTATGTATTGGATGTGGTTTATGTAATTTTGTCTGTCCAGCTAATATTAATTTAAGAAAAGTAGTAAGGAGGGATAGTGTTGAAGAAGAAAACAATTAGAAGAATTGTCCTAGAAATTATTGTTTTATTAATACCTTTCCTTATTTATGCTTTATATAAAAATGGTTTTTTAATCTATGTGCGTAATTTAA